>JBDSKT010000186.1:0-22640 GCA_039916765.1 Sphingomonas sp. | reverse complement strand
CGGTGGCGCGCGCCGGCCGGATCGCCCCGGCGGCACGCTCGCTCGGCGTCGATGTCACCACCGTCACGCGGCGGCTGGCGCGGCTCGGCGAAGCGATCGGCGCGCCTCCGTTTGAAACGATCGGCGGGGAGCGGCGGCTAAGCGAAGCCGGGCAGGCATTGCTGCTTCACGCCGAGACCGCGGAGGCGGCGATGATCGCCGCGAGCGACGGCGATGCCGGGCGCGGCGGGCTGGCCGGACACGTCCGGCTCAGCCTGGCGGAAGGGTTAGCGACGCACGTCATCGCGCCCCGCATCGGCGACTTTCACACCGCGCACCCCAATATCCGGCTCGACCTGATCACCGCTTCCGGTTTCCTCAATCCGTCAAAACGGGAGGCCGACGTGGCGGCGATGCTTGCCCGCCCGCGCAACCGACAGCTGCGCGCCGTCCGACTCGCCGATTACCGGCTGCGACTTTACGCCACGCCGCCGTATCTCGCCGCACACGGCATCCCCCGCGACGCGGCGGCGCTCGAGGGGCATATCCTGGCCGGCTACGTTCCCGATCACATCCACGCCGTCGAGCTCGATTACCTGTCCGAGATCCACGACGGCCTTACCGCCCGGTTGCGAAGCACGAGCATCAACGTCCAGCACGAGACGATCCGCTCCGGCGCGGCGATCGGCATCCTGCCCGATTTCATCGCCGCGACCGATCCCGCGCTCGTGCCGGTCGATGCCGGCGGAGTGGTGCTAACCCGCACCTTCTGGCTGGTGACGCACGAGGACACGCACGGCACGCCGCGGATCGGCGCGGTGAGCGGCTGGCTGCGCGATTGCGTCCGCGGCGTCAGCTGATCCGACCGAAGGGAACGAGTCGACGCACGCCGCCATGCTCGATCCAGTCGGCGCGGATACCGAACACCCGAGCGATCGCGTCGGGCGTCAAGGCGGAGGAAACCGGACCCCCGGCGACGACCTGGCCGTCCGCGAGCAGCAGCGCGTCATCGGCCATCTGCGCGGCGAGCGCGAGATCGTGCAGCACGATCACCACGCCCCCGCCCCGCCTAGCGACATCGCGCAGCCGGTCGAGCATGTCGATCTGGTGCGCCGGGTCGAGCGCGGCAAGCGGCTCGTCGGCGAGCAGCCATTCCGGCTCCCCCGCCAGCACGCGTGCGAGAAACACGCGCGAACGCTCGCCGCCCGAAAGCTCGCCAATCGGGCGAAACGCGAGATCGGCGACGTCGGCCGCCATCATCGCGCGCTCGATCGCGGCCCGATCCGCCGGAGACGCCGCGGCAAAGGGCGTCCGGTATGGCAAGCGGCCGATCGCGACGAGGTCGGCGACCGGCACGTTCCACGCCGCCGTCGCGCCTTGCGGCAAATATCCGATGCGGCGCGCGCGCTCGCGCGGATGCAGCGTGGCGACATCGTCATCTCCCACGCACACCATGCCCGATCGGGGCACCGTCAGCGCCGCCATCGCCTTCACCAGCGTCGATTTTCCAGCGCCGTTGGGACCGAGGATGGCGGTCACCCGGCCGGGTTCGAACCGCGCCGAGACGTCGCGCAGCACCGTGCGCCCGCCGAGCGTCACCGCCAGCCGATCGACCGTCAGCGCCATGCCGCCCCCTCCCCGCGCAGCAGCAGCGCGAGAAAGAATGGCGCGCCGATCAGCGCCATCGCGACGCCGAGCCGTACCTCTCCCGCGCCCGGCGCGAGACGGCACAGGCTGTCGGCGACGAGCACCAGCGTCGCCCCGCCCAGCATGCTCGGCACCAGCAGCGCCGAGGGCTTGTGGCCGAAAACCGGACGCAGCAGGTGCGGCACGACCAGCCCGACGAACCCGACCACGCCGGTCACCGCGACGCTGGCGCCGATCGCCAGCCCCGTGCCGAGCACCACCAGCACCTGCAGCCGCCCGAGGCGTACGCCGACCGACCGGGCCGCGTCCTCGCCCAGCGTCAACGCGTCGAGCGCACGGCCGGTCATCAACAGCGGCGCCGCGCCGCCGAGCATCAGCGGCACCGCGATCCGCACGTCGTCCATCCCCCGATCGGTCAGCGCGCCCATCAGCCAGTCGATCACCTCGGCGACGGCATAGGGATTGGGCGCGATCGAGATGATGAAGGCCGTGAGCGCCCCGGCGAGGCTCGCCAGCACGGTGCCGGCGAGGATGAACTGAACCGCGCTCGCCCGGCGCCAGGTCAAAGCGGCGAGCAGCGCCATCGCCCCGCCCGCCCCCGCCATCGCGCAGCCGAACACGACCAGCGGACTGCCCGCGACGCCGAACACGATCGCCGCCACCGCGCCGAGCGCCGCGCTCGACGACACGCCGACCACCGCGGGATCAGCCAGCGGGTTGCGCAGATAACCCTGCAGCACCGCGCCCGACAGGCCAAGCACGCCACCAAGCACGAGGCCGAGGATCGCGCGCGGCAGTCGCAGTTCGGCGATGATCGCGGCGCGCGGATCGTCCGCGAACCAGGCAAGCGGCGAGATCCACACCTTGCCCGCCATCAACGATAGCACGAACGCGGTCGCCGTCAGCCCGGCGAGCAAAGCGAGCCGCCGCCTCACGTACCCACGCTCCGCCGGATCGCGGCGAGCCGAGCCAACGCGGGGACGATCACCGGGCCGCCGCAATTCATCAGGCGGCGCGGAAAATCCGCCTCGATCACATGCGCGCCGATCCGGTCGAGCACGCGCCGGCGCAAGGCGGCGGTGGGCCCGTCGCCGGGGCTGATGATCACACGCGGCGGGTGGGCGACGATCGCCTCGATCGGTAACGTGCCGGTGAAGGCGAGGCCGTAGCCCGCGGCCGCATTGGAAAATCCAGCGCGGCGCATCAGTTCGTCGAGTAACGTGCCCGAGCCGTTGGCAATATCCCCGGCGATGAAGAGGAGCGCGGAAGGCGCGGCCCTATTTCCGTTTCCGGGCAAAGGCGACGGAACGGCTTTGGACAGCGCCTCCTCGATCCGCGCGACCATCGCCTCCCCCGCCGCGCCCGCGCCCACCGCCGCCGCCAGGTCACGCACCTGCGCTTCGCTCGCCGCGATCGTGGTCGGCGAATCGAACGTCAGCACCTTGAGCCCCGCGCGCGCATAGGCCGCGCGGGTCGCGGCGGGGGTCAGGCTCGACGCGACCACCAGATCGGGCTTCAGCGCGATCACCTCTTCCGCCGTCCCCGCCGTGGTGGGAAACCGCCGCGCGACGTCGATCGGTATCGAGGAGGACGCCGCATCGCGCGAGTAATGGCTGATCGCGGCGATCCGCGACGACGGCACCAGCGCCACAAGCATCGCGTCGGCGCATGGGTTGGTCGAAACGATCCCGCCACCGGCGGCCGGCGCGCGGGCGCACGACGCCGTGAGGCCGAGCAACGCCAGCGCCAGCAACGGGATCGCCCAGCGCATCAGTCGAGCTTCACGCGCACGCCGCCATACGCAGCGCGGCCGTCGGTACCGTATCCCTTCACGGTCTGGTATTTCTCGTCGAACACATTCTCGATCCGCCCGTAAACCGCGAACCGCCGCCCGATCGGCAATTCCGCTCGCACGCCAGCCAGCACATAGCCGTCGAGCCGCGTGGTGTTGGCGGCATTGTCGAAACTATCGCCGACATGGCTCACCGTGGCGCCGAGCGACAGGCCGAAGGGAAGCCGGTAATCCGCCGACACGCTCACCGTCTGTTTCGGCCGCCGCGCCAGATCCTTGCCGAAATTGGCGTCGGGCGAACGGTTCCGGCTGTCGATATAGCTGTAATTGGCGCTGACGGTCAGGTCGTCGACCGGGCGCAGCGCCAGCTCGAACTCGGCCCCTTGCGCCCGGGTGCGCACGATGTTGTCGTACAGACCGAACGGTTGTGTGCCACACTCCGCGGCGACGCATGACCGGAAATCGATCTGGTTGCTGATGTCGCGGTGGAAATAGGTGACGCTCACCTGCGCGCGCCTGGCGAGAAAAGACTGGGCGATGCCGACATCGACGTTGCGCGCCGTCTCGGGCTGCAGCGTTTGCGTGCCGTATGCGCTATACCGCTGATACAAAGTCGGCGCCTTGAATCCATCGGCATAGCTCGCGCGGATTGTCGTACCTTCGTCGAGCGCCAGCGCCAGGTTCGCGCCAAAGCTGGTATGACCTCTATAGTCCCGATTCTCGTCGCGGCGCACGCCGCCGGTCACCGTTAGCTGACGGACGGGCGTGATGATTGCCTCTCCGTAGAAGCTGTTGACACCGCTGGCGTGGGCATCGGTGTCGGTGCGCAGGCGGCTATCCTCATGCTCCGCCCCCGCGACGAGGCGCAGCGGGTCGGCGACCTGGAAATCGCCCTGATATTCGTACCGCTCGCTGCGTCCGCGCGAGAAGAAGCTTGGCGCGGTGGCGGCCGGCGACGCGAAATTGTCACGGTCGATATTGGCGAGGGTGAACGCTGCGTGGTTCTTGAACCGGCCATCGAGGAAATTGGCGTGGACGCCCGCATATCCATAGAATTCCTTCGACGTGGAATATTCCGGATCGTCGCTCAGCGTGTAGGTCGGGGGTGGAGTGCCATCGAGGTCGATGCGCCCGTCGGCGAAATAAGCGCGCAGGTCGATCCCGATTTGGTCGGTGATCGCGACCCCGATTCGCCCGGTTGCGCCATATTGCCGGTAGCCGTCGCGCTCGGTGCCGTTCGCCGCCGCCGAGATGCCGTCGGTACGCAGATATCCGCCGGTCAGCGCGCCGGACAGAATCCCCGTTTTCCCCGACAGCGCGGCGTTGGCCGACAGCGTCTGGTGTGCGCCGTAATCCACGTTGAAGCGCGCGGTCGGCGTGTTGCCGGGCTGCACCGTCACGATGTTCACCACCCCGCCGAGCGCCTGACTGCCCCACGGCACGGAATTGGGCCCGCGCAGCACCTCGACCCGGTCGATCGACCCGCCGAGCAGGCTGGCGAAATCGAACGCGCCGGCGGGCGACGACGGATCGTTGACGCGCACGCCGTCGATCAGCGTCAGCGTCTGGCTGTCCTCCGCGCCGCGGATCCGCACCGCGGTCACGGCGCCGATCCCGCCATTGCGCGATACCGTCACGCCGGGCGTGGTGGCGAGCAGGTCGGACAGCGCCACGGTCTGGCGCCGCTCGATCTCCGCGCGGTCGATGATCGTCACCGCCTGCCCGACCTGATCGGCCGGCTGCGCGACGCCCGTCGCGGTGACGACGATGTCGTCGTCCTTGGCCGCGCCCGATTGCGCGAAGGCCGGCGCGGCGATGCCCGCCAGCAACAGAATGGAATATTTCAGCATCAATCGTGTCCCTCGTATCGAGGGGCCACGCACCCGGGGATGCCAACAGCGACGCCCCCGGACCGCATGGCCCGGTTGATGTCGCTCGCTCGAAGGAATCCCCTCGTCCGCCCGGTGCACCCCGCCCGCGCAGTGGATCGACGTGGGACAGGCAGGTTTCCTGGCTCCCGGGTCGTCGCTGGCGCCTCGCCTTCCCAGGTTCTCGCGAACCCAGTGGCATGAATGAGGCGCCGGCTATAGGTTACAGTTGCGGGGGCAGCACCGGCTTTGCGGACATGACGCCCGCGCACCGTTTTCCCTTCAGATCCCGTCTCCGGGAACCCGTCTCGCCCCCGCCTCTATCGCGGCGCGGCATCGCGGGCAAGAAGCTCGATCGTCCTCGTCACGCCGATCGCGTCGAGAAAGGCCGGATCGTGGCTGACCACCAACAACGCCCCATCGAACCCGGCGAGCGACGCCTCCAGGATCTCGATGGAGTCGATATCGAGATGGTTGGTCGGCTCGTCGAGCATCAGCAATTCGGGCGCGGCGTCTCCCGAGAGCGCGCAAGCGAGTGCTGCGCGGAGCCGCTCTCCGCCGCTCAGCGTCCCGACGATCTGGTCCGCCGCGCGGTTGCGGAACGCGAACCGGGCGGCGGCGGCATGCGCGTCGTGCGCGGACAGATGCGGGTTGAGCCGGCGCAGATTGTCGAGCACGCTCGCCTCGCGGTCGAGCAGCGCGGCGTGCTGGTCGAGCAGCGCCGTCCGTGTGGGACGGACCGAAATCTCACCGGCGGTCGGCGCGAGCGCGCCGGCGAGCATTTCCAGCACCGTCGTCTTGCCCGATCCGTTCGGCCCGGTGAGCGCGACCCGTTCCGGCCCGCGCATCTCGAACGACAGCGGGCCAAGAATGTGCCGCCCGCTCCGCTCGAGCTCGACCGCCTCGAAACGCACCAGCGCGCGGTGCGATGGCAGTCCGCTGGCCGGCAGCTCGATCCGCAGCGGGGTCAGGACCTCGACCCGCTCGCGGGCTTCCGCCTCGGCGGATTTCGCGTCGGTCAGCAGCCGGTCACCCAGCTCCTTGCCGCGGCCCGCGCTGCGCTCCGCCCGGCCCTTCTCGGCATCGAGGAACATCTTGTCGTCGGCGCCTTTGGCTCGCCACGCCCGGCCCGCTTTGTCACGGCGCGCCTTCTTCTCCTTCTCCTTGTGCACCGCGCGCGCGACCTGTCGGGCCTCGCCGGCGGCGCGGTCGAGCTCGGCCGCGGCACGCTCGCGCGTGGCGTCGCGGATCGCGCGAAACGCCGACCAGCCACCGCCGACCACGGTCAACCCGACCGGCGACAGCTCGACGATCCGGTCCATCCCCTCGAGCAGCGCGCGGTCGTGGCTCGCGACGACCACGCCGCCCCGCCAGTTCGCGACCAGATCGCCGATCAGTGCCCGGCCCGCCGCGTCGAGATTGTTGGTCGGCTCATCAAGCAGCAGCAGATCTGGCGCGGCGAGGATCATGTCGGCCATCGCGAGCCGAGTCCGCTCGCCGCCGCTCAACGTCGCGATCGGCCGTGCGAGCATTTCCGCGTCGAGCCCGACGGCGGTGAGCGCGCGGTCGAGCCGTTCCTCGATCGTCCAGTCGGCATCGGCCATGTCCTGCTCGGTGCCGATCCCCGCCTCCAGCCGCCGCAGCCGTGCCAGCGCCGGCGCAACCCCCAGCGCCTCGGCCGCCGTCAGCCGTTCGTCGGGCCAATGCTGCCGCAACAGTGCGACCGATCCCGATCGGCTGATCGAGCCGGCACGCGGCTCGACGGTGCCCGCCATGACCTGCAAAAGCGTGGTTTTCCCGCTGCCGTTGCGGCCGACGATACCGGTCCTTTCCGGCCCAAACGACAGTGTCAGGTCGGCGGCGAGCGGTTGCCCGTCAGGCGTGGCGAGCGAAAGTGAATCGAGCGTGAGAAACGAGGTCATGAAGCACCGGAGCTAAAGTGGGGAAACGGGCGACGGGCTTCCGGTTGTTCACGACATACTCCTCGTTCTGGCCGTTTCAGATAGTCGTTGCGCGGCGGGACGCAAGGCGCGCGCCGTTGGCGCCGGCTCCAAGCCGGGCGATCGGCCCCACTACCGGGGCAGGTCGAGCCGCCGAACGTCCACGCCGATCGCGAATACGCGCCTGCCGGTGGCGGTGGGCACGACGCGGATCTTGTTGGTCGCGCGGCCCATGTCGGCCGGCAGCCAATGCCGCCCGCCGTCGCGCGTTTCATAACCGTGCGGCGATCCGCCGACCCAGCCGCGATGTTCGTCGATGAAGCCGATGCCGAATTCCTGCAACGCATGATCGTCCGCCAGCGGCAGCTCCTCCCACGTCGCCCCGCCATCGGTCGTCCGCGCGACGCGGCGCTGCGATTCCTTGGTGTCAGGGTTGTAGTTCTGCACCGTGGCGAAGCCGGCCCGCGGCGTCGGGAAACTGAGTTTCCAGATGATCTCGAACGGTCGCGCGCCGCGGTAGATCCGCCGCCAGGTCTTGCCGCCGTCGAGCGTGCGCAGGATCACCGCGTTGGACGTCTCGACGTCGCTGTCGCTCGCCCCGGCGATGAACCCGACTCGCTCGTTGATGAAATGCACGTCGAGAATGGCGCCCGTCACCGCGCTCAGATCCTCGCACGTCCAGCTGACGCCGAGGTCGCGCGAGGTCATCAGGTGCGCCGGTCCGCCGACCCGTCCGCCGGCGCGGATCGTCAGCCGCTGGTCCAGCACGCCGGCATTGACGAACGGCCGGCGCAGGATGTCGATCGCACACACGCCGATCGGCTTGGGACCCTCGATCCGCTCGACGACGCGCCACGTCCGCCCCCCATCCTCGGTGCGATAGAGCGGGTTGGCATCGGTCACGCCCGGAAAATAATTGGTCCCGATATTACCGAGGATGCCGATATTCGCATCGACGAAGCCAAGCGCGCGGACATAGGTGCCGGTCTGCTCCCACAGCAAGGACCAGGTCCGCCCGCCGTCGCTGGTGCCGTATACCCGCCCCGCGCCGTTGCCGTACCAGCCATGGTCGCCGTCGATGAAATAGATGTCGTCCTGCTTGCCCTTGTAGGGGGCGGTCGGCAGCTTTTCCCAGGTCGCCGCAGCGGGCGGCTCCGCCGCGCGCGCGCCGCCGAGTGGCAACAGCGTGGACGCGGCAAGGCCGCACGTCAGCTCGCGGCGATTGATGCTCTTCATCGGCAGTCGTTCCTATCTATCGGTCGCCGCGCTCGAACAATCTGGCGCGCGCCAGCTTGGCGAACTTTCGCCCGAGCGGCAGGCGTTCGCCGTCGCGCATGTTGAGTTCGCTCGCGCCGTGCAACGTGCGGTGGATCGACGCGACATGATCGACCCGCACGATGTGCGAGCGGTGCACCCGGATGAACCGCGCCGGATCGAGCCGGGTCGCGATCGACCCGATCGGCTCGCGGTGCAGGAACGAATTGCTGTCAACGAACAGCCGCACATAGGCCCCTTCCGCCGAGACGCGATCGACCTGATGCAGATCGACCCGCGCCATCTCGCCGCGCCGCTGCACCCAGACATGCGCATCGCGGTACGGGTCGCGGTGTTCGCGCAGCGCGTCGAGCATGTTCTGCAGCTCGTGCAACCGCTGCCGTGCGTCGCGCGCGGCGACGGCCAAGCGCGCGCGGTCGATCATGGTCTTCAGCCGGGGGAGCCGCACCGGCTTGGACAGGAAATCGATCGCGCCGCTGTCGAACGCCTGCGGCGCGAACCGCCGAAACGCGGTGACGAAGGCGATCAGCGGAGCCTCCGGGCGCGCATGCCCGCCACCGCAAAGCGCCTCGACCACGTCGAACCCGTCCATGTCGGGCATCTCGATATCGAGCAGGGCGAGGTCGGGCGCTTCACGCTTGATCGCGGTGATGGCGTCGCGACCGGTCAGCGCGGTGCCGACGATCTCGACATCGGGAATTGTCGCGAGCAGCCCCTGCAACCGCGTGATCGCCAGCGGTTCATCGTCGCAGATCAGCACGCGGACCGGCGTCATGCCGGAAGCGCCAGCGGCATGCGCAGCTCGACGCGGAAGCCGCCCGACGGCAGCGCGGTTTTAATCAGGGCCTGATCGGCGCCGAACCGGCTCGCGAGTCGCGCACCGACATTGACCAGGCCGACCTTGGTGCCCTCGGCCGCGGCACGTTCGGGCTGCGCGTCGTCCTCGATCACCAGCACCAGTGCAGCGCCGTCGGCCACCGCCGACACGCCCACCGTTACCGGCTGGATGCTGCGCGCGACGGCGTGGCGAATGGCGTTTTCGATCAACGGCTGCGTGATCAGCGCGGGCACGCGCGCGCGGGCCAGTTCGGGCGGGATCGAAAAGCGCGTGATCAACCGGTCGGGAAAACGTTGCTGCTCGATCGCCAGGTACATGCGCTGCAATTCGACCTCGCGCATCAGGCTGATGTCTTCCACCGGATCGAGCTCCAGCGTCACGCGCAGGAAGTCGGCTAGGTCTTCGACCATTCGCTCGGCCACGTCGTTGGATCGACTGGCGATCAGCGCGGCGATCGAGTTCAGCGTGTTGAACAGGAAATGCGGATTGAGTTGATAGCGCAACGCGGCGAGCTGGGCCTGGTTGGCGACCGTCTCCATCGCGGCAAGCCGGTGTTCGCGGTCACGCATCTCGATATTGTAGGACAGCGCCAGCAAAGCACCGGCGACCGACAGGCAGAACCACGACCAGAGGAACGCGACATACACATATTCGACCGGATCGAAGGGGATCTTGCTCAGGGTGAAGGCCACGTGGAAGACGGCGAAGTTGATCGTCACGAGCACCGCGCAAAGCAATAGCGCCCAGCCGATCGTCAGGATGAGGCGAACGCGGAACGGCCGCCGCTCCAACGCCGCCACGATCTCGACGAAACCGAGCATCAGCACGATGCCCGCCACCAGCACGATCAAGCGCGGCAGCAGCGATTTCAGCGCGATCTCGCGCCCCTCGATCAGGCTGAGCAGGCTGAGTTCGATGAACTGGAGCAGCCAGAACAGTCCGACGATCCACCGGCTCGCGCGACGCATGTCGAGCCGCGACTGGCGCGCGCCGGAGATGGTTTCGATCATCACGCCGTTCATAGAACGCCAGCGCCTAGCACAATATCGCCCTTCGCGCCGTTCACGTCGCTCGAGCGGTCATTCACGCCAACGGACTGCGGCGACCGACCGCCTCGCGCGTCTCGAGTCGCCGCCGCCCGCTGCCGGCCCGGTCTTCAGACAGTCCTGACCGGCCGGCGACACGGCGACCCGCTCCGCATCGTCACTTCGTTTCGGCGCATGCCTCGGGCTTGGCGCGCGCGGCCTGGGTGTAGGCGACCTGCCAGCGGCCCGCGCGGCGGCGCCAGATGTCGGCGAAACGCAGGCATACCGCGAACGGCTTGCCGCCCGACAGGCCCTTGAGCGGCGCGAGTCCGCCCATCACCGCGCCGTCCGTCCAGCGACGCTCGATCGGGTGCACCACGGTATAGGGTTCCAGTTTGTAGCCCGGCTCGACCTGATCGGCGATGAACTGGCGCTTGTCCTCCACATCGCCGCCGCTGTTGACCAGCAGATAATCGTCGGCGAGCAGCGCTTGAAGCTCGGCCTTGTCGCTCTTGACCTGCGCCGCGTCGTAGCGCCGCACGGCGGCGTCGAGGTCGGTCGCGGGGGAGCTTGCGGGGGCGGCGGCGATCAGGACGGCAATCAATGCTGGGGACATGGTGTTTCCTCGTGGCGGGCGCCGCGCGGCACTGGCCGCGCAGTCGAGAGATGACGGTTCGGGCCGATCACTTCGTCGGCGCGACCCTGGCCGGAACGGTGCCCGAAAACAATCGCCGACTTCTTCCGCGGCGGCATGAACGACCGCCTCGTCGGTCCGAAACGCGCCCCGTTCACGCTGTCCCGCTTGCTGCGACAAATCGCCGTGATAGGGAAAAGGCGGGTCGGCGATGCCGGGGCGGCTGGCGTTGGGTTCGGCACGCTTGTCGTGGGCGGTCGCAGCGGCTCAAGCGGTCGCCTTTGGAGCCGAGGGAGATGGACACGATGATCGACCGATGGCGCGCCGTGGCGCTCATTCCCGCTCTGGCCGGTGGCGCGTTGGCAGCCATGCCGGCTTACGCGTCCGCCCGGCCCGCCGAATCCGCCGCCGAAATCCTGCATGCCGCCATCGCCGCGCAGGGCGGGGAGGCGGCGCTGCGCGCGATCGCGACGATCGAGTGGCACGCGTCTGGATATCGCAACGAACTCGAACAATCGGAACGGCCGGAGGGCCCGTACACCACCGAGTTCGACGACATCGTCGAGCTGCACGATGTCGCCGGCGGGCGGCTCGCCACCACGACCAACGCCACGATCTCGCCCTATCCGCCCTTCGCGCAAGGCCTGGTGGCCGACCGCACGACGGCAATGAAGGTCGCCGGCGGCACTGGCAGCGCGGGCAACGCGGCCCTGCTCGCCACAGCGCGCGAAACGCTTGCGCTCAGCCCCGAGCGCCTGCTGCTCACCGCCAGCGCCGCGCGCGATCTGCAGCGCGAACCCGACGCAATGCTGCAGAACGTTCCGCAGCAAATCGTGCGGTTCAGCCTCGACGGTGCGCCGGTGCGTATCTTCCTCAACGGCTTCACCCACCTGCCCACCGCGGTCGATTATTCGGGGGCGTCGGCGCGAGCCGGCTACTGGCGGTTCCTCGGCGACGTCACGATGCGGACGAGTTACGGCTTCTGGTGGGTCGCCAAGACGGGCGTGCGCCTGCCGCTGCAAGTCAACGTGACCCGCAACGGCCTGCCCGACAGCGAAGTCTTGTTGAAGTCGATCACGATCAACGGCGCGCCGGATGAAGCGCGGTTGCGCATCCCGCCCGACGTCCGCGCCGCCTTCGCCGCCGGCAAGACACCCGCGAGCGTCGACGATCTGCCGTTCGGCGCGGGCCAGCCGCCGGTCGATATCGTGCCCGGCGTCACCTTGTTCACCGGTGCGTGGAACGTCACGTTGGTGCGCCAGGATGACGGCGTCGTGGTGATCGAGGCGCCGATCTCCTCGGGATATTCGGTGGGCGCGCTGGCCGCCGCCGCGCGGCTTTATCCCGGCGTGAAGGTCAAGGCGGTGGTGACGACGTCGGATTCCTGGCCGCACCTCGCCGGCATCCGCGAATATGCCGCGCGCGGCATCCCGATCTACGGCCTCGACCTTAACGTGCCGATCCTGACCCGGGTCATCGCCGCGCCCTACGCCAGCCGGCCCGACCGCCAGCAGCGCGCCCCGCGCCCGCCGATCCTGCGTCCCGTTTCGGCGAAGACGGTGATCGGCACCGGCGCCAACCGGATCGAACTCTACCCGCTGCGCGGCGAAACGAGCGAGCGGCAGATGATGGCGTGGCTCCCGGCGCACCGGCTGCTCTACGGTAGCGACCCGTTCCAGCGCACGCAGACAGGCGACTATGCCTATCCCCAGACGGTCAGCGAACTGACCGACGCGGCGCGGCGCGAGGGATTGCGGCCCGACCGCTTCTTCATGATGCACATCGGCCCGACGCCGTGGCGCGAGTTGCAGGACGTAGCGACACGGGCCGCCGCGAAGGACAGCCCCGGCGGGGAGTGAACCCGCCGCGTTCAGGCCAAGCGTTTGAACACGATGTCATGCCCTTCGTGGCGATAGGCGAGTGAGACGACCCGTCCGTCGGCGCCGCGCAGGAACACCTTGCGGAACCGCGCGCGGCCCGGCGTGAACACGACATCGCGCACCTCGGCGAGTTGTCGCGTCGTCGGCCCCCCGTTGAGCGACGCCGCGAGATGCCCGTCCTGCACCGTGAAGACGAAGCGCGTGCCCGATGCATTGACATAGGCGCCGACATAATCGCGCAGCGTCGCCACGGGCAGATCGACCGCAGTGGGGTCGTCCTGCAGCGCGATCGTCTCGCTGCCGATCATCCGCCACGCCCCGTCCGCGCGGTGCCATGTCTCGACCGAGCGGAAGCGCGCGTGGGTGGCCGCGCCGGCGACCGTCCCGACCTGATCGTCGATGAAGCTCGCCACCGCGACGTCGCCGTACGTCTCGCAGTGCCAGTCGGTCACCGTCAGCTTCACGTTCACGCCGGCGGCGGGCGGCTGGGCGGAGGCGATCATCTCGGCCTTGGTCGCCGAATCGCCGCCTTCGTTAAAGAAGATCACGCGGTCGTCGAGCAGCCGCTTCATCACCGCCGCGTCGCCCTGCGAACCGGCGTCGGAAAACTCCTGCGTCTGCCGCAACAACACCGCCGACACATCCCCGCCCGGCACCGCCTGTGCAAACGCCGGAGAGCATGACAGCAGCGCGAGCGACAACGCGCCGACCTTCGTCAAATGGCTGTCGCGGACCATGGTTTCACGCGTGCGCCTGATGCCGACCATGACTGTTCATCCCCTTTTCGACCTGACTTTGTCGAAACGACCTTGATCGCGCGCGCGGCCGTGCGAACAGGTCGGCGAGGCGGGAAGCAGCGTGGATGGCACCAACGACCGCACCGCTGAACCG
Source organism: Sphingomonas sp. (assembly GCA_039916765.1). Classification (GTDB taxonomy): domain Bacteria; phylum Pseudomonadota; class Alphaproteobacteria; order Sphingomonadales; family Sphingomonadaceae; genus Sphingomonas. The sequence continues at coordinate 8,871 of JBDSKT010000186.1, read as the reverse complement.
CCGCAACGACGCAAGGGCACCGACCATGACGACGAAGCGGAATCGGGATGGCGATCGGCGCCGCGCCGATGCACCGGGCCCCGCGATCCGCCGCGCGTTTGCCGCGACGATCTCGGCGACGGCGCTTGTCTCCCTGGCGGCAACAATACTGCCCGCCACCACCCCGGCAGGGGCGACGCAGACACCGCGCATGCTCGCGCTGATCGGCGCGACGCTGATCGACGCCTCGGCCGCCGGACATGGGTCCGCCGATATCGCGCGTTCGATCGTGCTGATCCGGGACGGGCGGATCGTCGCGGCGGGCGACGCGGCGCATGTCCGCATCCCGCGCGCAGCGCGGCGCGTCCGGCTCGACGGGCGCTATCTCATTCCCGGCTTGATCGACGGCTTCGGCGCGATGCGAACGCCGGGCTTCGCGCAGGCATATCTGCGTGAAGGCGTAACGACGGTCTATGTCCCGCTCGCGTCGCCCGATGGCAATGTCGATGGTGAAACGAAAATGGTCGCCGCCCCCGCCGGCCCATCGGTCCTGACCGGCGTCGCGATCGGTGGGTATGACGTGTCGGGCAAGGCGGTCGCGGCGCACCAATGGGTCGCGCACCGGCTGAACGACCAGCGGCTCGATGCAGCGGCATTGGTCGCGGCGGTCGAGCGCGCCGCGGCGGCTGGTCGGCACGGCATCACCATCGGACCGGATGTCTGGCCGGATCAGACCGAGGCGATCGCCGCAGCGGCGCACCGCCTGGGACTGTTCGTCGCCGCCGAGCCGGTCTTCACCCCCTATGATGACGCCGTCCGCGCCGGCGTCGATGTGCTGCTGCGCAACGACAAATATCAGCTGTCGCTCGCCGCGGCAGCCGACTGGCAGGCGTACCGCGACGACCCGACCGGCGGCGGCGGACGAGACGCGATGCGCGCGATCTGCGGCAAGGAGGATATCGCGGCATCGATCACCGCGTTCGGGGCGCGGCTAGCGGCATCGACCACCGCGCTGATGCCGGTGCTGGTGATGGAGGCGACGGCGGACGATATCGGCGGCCCCAATCCGTGGACGCTGCCCGGCGCCCGCTACGTGACGAAGGCGGATCTCGACGATCCGGTCGATCCCGTCACCGGCGCGCGGCCCTATCTCACCAGCCACCCGGACCGCGCCGAGGCGATCCGCGCATGCGCGCGCAGCAAGGCGGCCAATGACGGCCGCCTGCACCGCGCCGGCGCGCGGTATCTCGCCGGCACGTTGACCCCCGGTTTTGGGGTGATGCCGGGCAGCGGGCTGCACGTCGAACTGCGGCTGTTGCAGAAGATCGGCCTGTCGCCGCGCGAGGCACTGGCGGCGGCGACGGGCAATTACGCGACGCTGCCCGGCTGGCGCGATCGCGGGCTGATCGCGACGGGCAGGCGTGCCGATCTCGTCGTGCTGCGCGCCGATCCGCGCCGCGACATCGCCGCGATCGACACCATCGACCGAGTGATGATCGGCGGACGTTTCGCCCCGCGCTAGTCGCTTATGCCGACATCTCCGCGTCGCCCTCCAGCGCCAAGCGTCGCAGGTCGGGGCGCTGGCCCGCGCGCCACGGCTGCGCGCCGTACGTCACGCGGTAACGCAGTGGCCCGCCATCGGGCGCATCATTCGGCGCGACCGGGCGCGGCACGCAGACGAACGCCACGTCGAACCGGGTCGCGCCGGCGCGCACCACGCCGTATCCGTGCCCGCCCATATCGACGAATTCGACATGCGGCGCGTTGCCGGGATCGCTCAGCGCCTTGGCCTGGTCCAAGTCGCCGTGCGCGGCGTAATCGAGACAGGTTCGCACGCCGTGCTTGAACAGCAGGTTGACCGACGCCTCGGGCTTGGCGCGGCCGGGCCGATCGATCAAATACAGCGTGCGCAGCGGATGGTCTTTGGGCAGGATGTATTCGAACGCCTCGACAAGTCCCGGTGACGTGATCGATCCGGTGACGAAGTTCAGCCCGACCGGCGCAAAGCCTTCGGGCGGCAGGCTCTTGGCGGTATAGCCGGCCCAGAAGCTGTGGCGGTCGCCCGACAGCGTCACGAACCCGGTGAGCCCGTGCCGCGCGACGAAATCGCACACCTCGCCGCGCTCGGCATAGGCGGTGCTGTGGTCGGTGCGCGGATAGCCGGCATAGCCCTGCCCCGGCCACGGCGCGGTCAGCCCGGCAGGCAGATGCTGCGGGTCGGCGCGCATGTCGAACGTGGCGACGGTGTTGCCCCAGATCTTCCACGTCCCGGTAGAGGCGCCAAGCTTGCCCAGGAACCACGCCTTCTGCTCGGCGCCGAGCAAGGTGCGCGGCAACACATCCTTCTGAAAATTCGCCACCTCGCCGTCGGCAAAGCGCAGCGTCTCCGTCGGATGCCCGCCATTCGCGGTCTTGCCCGCGTCGATCGCCTGGAGCGTCTCGAACGGCACCATCTGCGGGAAGGTCTTGCTCGATATCGTGCGCGAACCGGGCGACGAACTGAAATCGTCCGAGCGGTAACTGCGCTGGTCGGTCAGGATCAGATCGACATGCCGGCCCCAGCGCTGCGCTCGGTATCCCGTCAGGCTGGCCAGCGCGGCATGGTTGTTCGGCTCGTCGCCCATCCCGTGCGCGTCGAATGTCGTGATCGGCGTGTCGCGCACCGTCGGCGCGGCGAAGGCCGCGAGCGAGCCGTCGGTAGTGCGCACCCGCGCCGGCAGGAACTCGAACCACGCCTGGTTGGCAAACACCTTGCGCGTCTGCGCCGGGATCGTCGTCGCGCCGAAACGCTGCAAGCTCTGCCAGCCCTTGTCGCTAAACTCGCCGTTGTCCCAGATCGCGACGAACGGCCAGCGCGCGCGGGCGTCCTGCAAATCGGGATCGCGCAGATAGGTGCGGTAGAGCGTGCGATAATCGTCGAGCGTCACCGGCACGTGGTAATCGTCATGCTTCTCGCCGGTCGGATAGCGTATCAGCGAATTGAGCGTGCGGTCGAAATAGCCCTTGGGCCGGTCCTCCGGATACCACACCGTCTCGTACACGAAATCGCCCAGGTGGAGCACGAACTCGATCTGCTCCGCGTCGGGCGCCTTCGCGTCGTCGAACACCATCCGCCGCCACGCAGCCAGTGGCGCCATCGTGACGTTCTGGCACGACACGAAGGCGAAGCGCACGTCGCGCGGATCGGTGTCGAGCGGCGCGGTGCGCGTGCGGCCGACGCGGCTGCCCTCGCCGTCCGCCGATGTGAAACGATACCAATAAGCGCGCGAGGGACGCAGCCCGGCGACGAGCAGCCGGCACGTCCAGTCGGCGCGCGGGTCGAGCGTGACGCGGCGCTCCGCGACGACGTGCGCGAAGCCCTCATCCTCCGCCACCTCCAGCGTCACCGGGGCGGCGACCTCCCCGTCGCGCGGTTCGCGCCTGGTCCACAGGATCACGCTGTCGGGCCGCGGATCACCCGAGGCGACGCCTTGCGGAAAACGCGCTCGCGCCTCGCGCCATCCGCTCCGCGACCCGCCAGGCGCCCGCGCGAAGACGGGGACCGCGCCGATCGCGAGCGCCGCCGCGACGATCTGCCGGCGATTGATCGTTGGGGTCATGGCAAATCCTTTGCGGCGATCGGGCGATGGATGGGGGCGACCGAGGGCGACGAGCTGCGCCCGCGACGGAGTTTCGGCAAGCCCTGCACCCATGCTTCGAGCGCGTGCGTGTCCGCGATGTCGCCGTCGAACATCGCCTTGGGCACGAACGGGCCGAAGCGTTGCGGCGATGATGGCGACAGCGCCTGCAGCGTCGAAAACGTCGACATGCCCGACGGCAGGACGATCTGCCGCACCTCGGTATAATGCGTGCACGAGTCCGTCGTCTGGCCGACCTGCAAGGCACCCAGCGTGAGATATTCGCTCGTCACCGCGAGGCAGGAGCTGAAACAGGCATTGTCGGTGAGCAGCACCAGCGTGCCGCGCATCGCGGGCGGCGGCGCGGCGCGCGGCGCGACGCCTGCGCCGCAGACGGTCGGGCCGGTGAACGCGGCGTCGGCCTTTGCCGCGGCAATCGCCTTGGCCTTGAGCGCGCTGATGATCGAGACGAATTCCGGCCCGCGCGAAGGACCAAGCTCGACCAGGTAATTGTCCAGCTGCGCGATATTGCCGGCGGAGGCGCGCCACACATCCTCGCACCCGTCCTCGTCGGAGCCACCGATCCTGGCCGCGACATAGTCGTCGCCCAGAAGGCTGCGCGCGATCTGGCGGCCGAACAGCGAGCCGCCGCCGCTGTTGCCGCGCAGGTCGAGCACGACGAACGCGGCCTGGCGCAGCGCCGCCTTCATGCTCGCGACCTGGGCGACCACCGCGGGCGCGCCCGTATCCAGGCTTTGCAGCGCGATCCAATAACCCTTGCCGACCGGCCTGACCCCGAAGCCGGCGGCCCCCGCGCCGCCGAGCGCCGCCATGCGCGGGATCAGCGCATCGCGCCGGATCGACCGCCAGCCCAGCGTCGCGGTGCGCGTCTCGGCGCCCGACGCGAAGCGGCACGCCTTGGGCTTGGCGACGAACGGATTGCCCGACCGTACCAGCATCCACGGCGCGGCCTGGATTTGCTGCGCGCCGACCGACCAGTCGATCATGTAGCTGCCAAGCGATCCTCGTCCGACCTCGTCGGCGGAATGCCCGTCGCAATCGATCAGGCGCCAGCCGCGCAGCGGCTTGGCGGGATCGTCCGGATCTTCGTCTGCGACGACCCATTGGTCGCCCTGCCGCGCGATCAGCAGGCCGGCCCAGTCGAGCCGTGCCGGCAGGAAAAGCGGCCGCGACCAGATGTGCTTGTCGCCAAAGCCGTTGGCATAGCGCGCGAGGACCGCCTGATAGCCCTCATAATTCGCCACCTCTCCCGCCTGGTCGAGCGCGGCGCGGAAGCCGTGCTCCAGCGCGTCGGTGAACGCCGTATCGTGCAGCGCCGGCACCGCGCCGGGATGGTTCCGCGCGAGCAGTTCATGCGCCGCCCGCAGATCGGTCTCGGCGGCGTGGCGCCACTGCGCGGCCGATACGAGCGGCGCCTCGGTCGCGCCGTCCGATGCGTGGCCCGGCGCGGCGGCCAGTCCGGCGATCATCAGTCCCGCGATCATCAGCGCCGTGGCAACCGGCGCGAAGCGGTGGCCGAACGCGCGCGCGCCACCGCGAAGCCGAGCGCCCATGCGTGAAACGGATTTGATCATGGGATCCCCCTTTTAACGCAAGAACTAGATAGCCCGCCCGGTCGCCGCGCGGTAGCGCGCGGTCATGCCCCTGCGCCGCCAAAAGACATGAACTGCCGCCCCCGCATGATGGACGGCAATGGGCGTGTGAGACGCGGCACGGTATGCGTCGCGCGGACACGTTATTCGCTTGTCGCGACGAAAGCCGTCGATACTCCCGGAATTGGCCCGACGTCTTTGAGCGAAGTGGCGCTGGGGAAACGATGCTCACTCCGCCTATCCTGTTCCCCCGCAACGAGAAACCGATGACCGATCCGCGCATTCGTCCGCTCGAAGATACGGACGAACATAATTGGCGAAACCTCTGGAGCGGCTATAATCGCTTCTACGATGTCGATTTGCCCGATGAAACGACGCGGCATACGTGGCGGCGGTTGCTCGATCCCGACGTGCCGATATTTGGTCGAGTCGCCGAATTTTCAAGCCAAATCATCGGGTTCGTCCACTACGTCCTGCACGACGGCACCTGGACGACCACCCCCAATTGCTACCTGGAAGACCTGTTCGTCGATCCCGCCCACCGCCGCCGCGGTGTCGCCCGCCACCTGATCGACGACCTCGTCGCGACCAGCCTCGCCGAGGGTTGGTCGCGCCTTTATTGGCACACGGAAGACACCAACCCCGCCCGTGCGCTGTACGACCAATTCACTCCTGCCGACCGTTTCGTCCGCTACCGTCTGATGTTCCCGGAACCACTCCTCGATGCATAAAATTCTGCTCCGATCCGCGCCGCGCGGCGCCGTGCGGCGGGCGATTACCTCGTGCGCCGCCTTGGGCATCGCGGTCGCCGCCGCTCCCGGCGCCGGTGCTCAGACCACGGCGCAGTCCGCCGGCTCGACCGATGTCGTAGTGCCCGTTCAAGGCCCTGAGGTAGGCCCGCCATCACCCCAGACAGAGGCGTGGTGGACGGGATCGATGCTGTCCAATTCGGCGGCGACCTTGCCCACCGGACACGTGCTCGCGGAGACCTATTTCTTCGATGTCGCATCCGCCGGCTCGAACTCCTACGGCTCGTTCACCTATCTCCTTTACGGGCTTGCCGATGGCGTGACGGTCGGCGCGACGCCCGGATTTGGCTACAACACCGCGCGCGGCCAGCGCATCAGCTCCGGCGTGGGGATGAGCGATCTAAGCCTACGCGCCCAGTTTCGCCTACGATCCGCGACGCCGGGCACCTGGAAACCCGCCGTGGCGTTTGCCATTGGACAGGCCATTCCGACCGGCCGGTACGATCGGCTAGGCGCGTTTCCCGGCAACGGCAACGGATCCGGCCTGCCGTCGACGACGCTGAGCCTTTACACGCAAAGCGCGTTCCTTGCCTCAACCGGACGCCCGATGCGGGTCAGGCTCAACGCATCGATCACCTTGCCGGCATCGACCAACGTGCGCGACGTCAGCGTTTACGGGACGACTGATGGTTTCGCGGGCCGGGCCAGACAAGGCGTCAGCGCGTTGATCGGCAGTTCGATCGAATACAGTCTGTCGCGGCGCTGGGCGTTGGCGCTGGATCTCTTCCATATCCGTAACGCACGACTGCGGGTCGAGGGTATCGACAAGGCCGGACTGCCACTGAACCGAACACTGCCGGGCACGACGCAATTCGCCGTCGCTCCGGGGATCGAATATAGCTGGACATCCAACCTCGGCGTGCTGTTCGCCGCTCGCTACATCCCGGCATCAAACGCCGGGAGCGCGTCTTGGTCTCCGGCGATCGCGGTCAACATGGTCTTTTGACCGGGGCGTCCTATTTCAGCCGGGTGTAGCGGTTGATGAAATTGGTTTCCCAGGTCTTGCCGCCGTCCGCCGAGAACGCCTGTTCCGACTGCGCACGGCCATGCGAGATCGGCGTGAAGGTGAACCGCACCAACACCATTCGGCCGTTGAAGTCCTCCTGATCGTAGAAGACGCCGTGCCCGCCGTCGAAACTTCCGACCATCGGAACGCTGCGCACGCCGACACCGCTGGTCGCGAAGTTCAGGCTCCATTGGTGCGCCTCCGGATTGTACAGCCGAAGCGAGATCAACTGAAGGTGGCCGGTCGGGCCATCGGACTCGAGCGTGGCCAAATTGCCTTTGCCGCCCCAGACCGGCTCGACGACCGTGACGCCTTCCATCTCGATCCACTCGTTCGATCCGGTCAGCGGATGACCCAGCCGCGACGTCTGGGTGCGCCAGGTGCCGATGTCGAAATCGAAATCATGCGATCCGTCGCGTGGCGCCGGCGGCGCAGGTGACGGAGCCGGATGAGCGCCCGGCGGCATGATCTGGGCCGACAGCGGCACTGCAAGGATACAGGCCAGAGCCAGACAGGCGGTAGCGCGAACCATCATGGCTTAATCCTCGTTAGTTCGGCGGCGAAGGCGGGTTTCCAGCTTTGGCCGCCATCGTCGGAATAGGATTCGTCGTAGCGATGAGAATTGGGCCGAATGTCGGACCATGACGACCGGACGAGAATGGAGCGCCCGCCGATCGAATCCTGCGCGTACAGCGCCCCGCGTCCGCCCTTGAACGCGCCTATCGTCGGCGGCTGCAGAACGCTCTGGCTGCTGTTTGCAAAGCTCTGGCTCCACTGCCGGGTGTCGGGATTGTACAAGAACAGCGTCATTCCCTGCCAGTGCCCGTCGGGGCCGTCGGCCTCGATCTCCTCGAGCGCGGCCTTGCCGCCCCACACCCGGCGCACGGTGACCGTGCCGTCGAGCTCGATCACCGTCGGGTGCGCGGACAACGCATTCTTGTACCGATGGGTATGGGTGTGCCAGGTGCCGAAAACGAAATCGAAATCGTGCGACCCGTTGCGCGGCGGGGCGACGGTCGTGTCCGCCGCGAACGACGGTGCCGCTATCCCCAACAGACCCATTCCCAGCATGAGCGGCGCCAGAATGCGACTTCTCCTCATGGCCGTCTGAACTTCAGGATGAACTGATCGGTGTGCCCCTGGATCGAGGCGTCGAATACGCCGGCGGTGTGCGGGTCGGCCGGATTTGCCAGGATCCGGCTCTCGCCGACAAAACGGAATCCGGCGGCCTCGACTTCGCGGCGCACGGTCGATGGCTCGATGCGGTGCAGGTCGTCGGTCACGTCGGCGGGCGATCCGGGCGCCGCGACGTGATCCAGCACGACGTAATAGCTCCCCGGCTTCAGCGCCGCGTAAACCGCCTTGTTGAAGGCCGGCATATCGACCGGCCCCATGAACTTGTCGTGCAGGTCGTGATAATTCTGGGCGATCCAAAAGATGTCGAGCTTTTCGGGATAACGCGCCGCGTCGAGCGCGGAGGCGAAAGTGACCGAAATGTTGGGATGCGTCGAGGCATATACCTGCGTGTCGGCAATTCCCTTGACGATGTTGGCGTACTTGAACAACGGCGCGGGCACCGAGGCATAGACATGGCCGGTCGGGCCGACCACCTGCGCGAACAAACGCGTGAAATACCCTTGGCCCGCGGCATAATCGGCGATCTTGTCGCCCGGCTTGACGCCGATAAAGGCGAGTGTCTCAGCCGGTTTGCGGTTGGCGTCGCGTTGCGTGTCCGCCGCCGGCCGCGCCGCGTCGGCGATCGCTGCCTCGACCTGGCCACCGGACACGTTCGGTGCACCGGTCGCTTGCCCGCCACATGCCAATATTGTCGCGGCAAGCATGGCGCC
>JBDSKT010000185.1:0-4033 GCA_039916765.1 Sphingomonas sp. | reverse complement strand
TGTTTGCGAAGGCTGTGTGGGAAGGCTATCGCCACGGTCAAAAGGCGAAATGGATTTCAGGTGAGGATTACGAGCAACTGCTGCACGAGCCGCTAGATGCGGTGCGTGCGCGGCTGAACATCGCGACTCCCATCGCATACATCAAGGCGCAGCGCGAGCTCGGTGCTGAAATGGCGTCATATCTGAGCCAGCGTCGCGAGGCGAATGCGATACCGTCGGAACAGCTCGCCGCCTGAGGCTGACTCGAAGGCATAAACGCGGCTAAGACCGGTGCGATGTTGTCGCGCCTCGTCCTCACCGATTTTCGTAACCATGCCGCCCTGATGATCATGCCGGGGCCGAGCTTCATCGTGCTGACCGGCGAGAACGGCGCGGGAAAGACCAACGTGCTCGAGGCGGTGTCGCTGCTCGCGCCGGGGCGGGGCCTGCGCCGTGCGAGCCTCGGCGAGATGGCGCGGCAAACCGGGCCGGGCGGCTTCGGCGTCGCGGCAGAACTCGGCGAAGGAACGTGGATCGGAACCGGCAGCCAGCCGCCTGCGACCGAGCGGCGGCTGATCCGCATCAATGGCGCGCCCGCCGCCGCAACCGCGCTCGCCGAGCGGCTGACCTTGCTGTGGCTGACCCCAGCCATGGACCGGCTGTTCGTGGAGCCGGCGGGTGAGCGCCGGCGTTTTCTCGACCGCCTCACGTTGGCACTGTCGCCGGGCCATGCGGTGCACGCCAACCGCTACGAAGCGGCAATGCGCGCGCGCAACCGGCTGCTCGCCGATGACCTGCCTGCTGATCCCGACTGGATGACCGCGCTCGAGGCGCAGATGACGGAACACGGCGTGGCGATCGACGCGGCGCGGCGCGAGACGGTTGCGGCGCTATCGGCGCGACTGGCGGTGCAGGAACCCGGGCCCTTCGCGCGGGCCGGGCTGGCGCTGGTCGGCTGGACCGGGACGGGCGACGCACTTGCCGCGGACCTCGCGCAGGGTCGCTCGCGCGACGCCGCCGCCGGGCGCGCGCTGGCCGGACCGCACCGCACCGATCTGTCGACGATGCATTTGGGCAAGGCGCAAGCGGCCGCGCTGTGTTCGACCGGCGAGCAGAAGGCGCTGCTGCTTGGACTGATCCTCGCGCATGCCGATCTCGTCGCCGAGCGCGTCGGGCGGCGCCCTGTGCTGTTGCTCGACGAAGTCGCCGCCCATCTCGATCCGGGCCGTCGCGCCGCCTTGTTCGAGCGACTGGCGGGAACGGGTCAAGTCTGGGTGACTGGGACCGAGACCGCGCTGTTCGAGAGCATTGGCAAGGACGCGACGCAGATCGCGCTCGGCACCTGAACCGCGCCTGTCGGGCCGCCTCACCCCGCGTTCAAGCCATGCTTGGCAAAAGCGCCCGCATGGTGGGGGCCATGGAGGAACCGATGAAACGAACGACCTTTCTCTCACGTGTGGCTATCGCCGGACTCACGCTTGCCGCCGTCGCCACGCCAGCGCTCGCGCAGGACCGCTGGGATTGGCACGGCGGACATGCCGGCGACCGCGATTACCGCCTGGAAGGACGCGGTGTTCTGCTGCTCTTACCCGAATTGCGCGAGACGAACCGCGGCCGGGCGTTCGTGATGCGCAATTTCGACTGGAACCATGACGGCTTGGTGAACCCGCGCGAGGCGGATGCGGCCAACCGTGCCTTTGCCCGCGTCGCCGGACGCGACCGCCGCGGCTTCGACTGGGACCGCCACGACCGCGTCGTGATCGTCGACGAGCGCCCGGCTCCGGTCAGCTGGGACCGCGGCGCGATGCGCGGCTACGGCTTTCGCCAGACCTCACGCGGGGCGATGATGCGATTGGACGACGACGTCCTGTTCGCCACCGACAGCGACGTGCTGCGTCCCGGCGCGATCGACCGCTTGAAGCCGATCGCGAATTATCTGCGTGCCAACTCCGGCGTGCGTGTGGCGATTGACGGCTATACTGACTCGCGCGGCAGCGATGCGCACAACCAGGCGCTGTCGGAACGTCGTGCGGCCAGCGTGCGCGGCGCGTTCGATGCCATGGGCGTGACACGCGCGCGTTTCTCGGTCGCGGGCCACGGTGAGGCGAGCCCGATCGCCACCAACGCGACGGCCGAGGGTATGCGCCAGAACCGCCGCGTCGAGGTGACCCTGCTCGGCCAGCGCGCCGACCGCTTCTGATCGCCCCGCAGCGGACCGGAACGGCCCCGTTCGCCTGACCGCGAGCGGGGCCGTTTTCGTTGCGCCGCCCTCACGCGCGATTGCACCGGCTGCATGCCGGATACGCTTGATAACCCCGCGCGACAGGCAGATATTTCTCTTCGCGCACCATTCGGCGCGCTGCGGCCCCCGGCACGGCTTCGGGGGTTAAACAGGGCAACCTTTTTCCATGACATCGTTCGATCTGTGGCTCGCGGGCTTTGGCCTGCGCGCGACCGCGCTCGTCGCGGTCGAGTTCGGCACGTTCCTTTTCGTGCTGCCGACGCTCTTCAACCTTCACAACGACCTCGCCGATGCCGGCGCCGCATTCCTCGCGCTGACCGCGCTCATCGGCGGCCTTCTTTGGGGGGGCCAGCTGACGCGTGAATTCGGCCGGCTGATTTCGGACAACCCAAAGAAAGATCGGGACCATGAATAACCGTTTGCTGCTTCGCCTTTCACCGCTTGCCTCGCTGCCGCTGATCGCCGTCATCCCGCTGACATCGTGCAGCCGGGTCGAGCCAGGTCATGTTGGCATCAAGGTGAACAATTTCGGCTCGTCGGCGGGTGTGTCGGATACCGCGCTTGGCGTAGGCTGGTATTTCACGCCGGTCGGCTCGAACATCTACGAATATCCGATCTACACATCGACCTATGCCTGGACCTCGAACCCGCACGAGGGTAGCGAGAATGACGAGAGCTTCACCTTTCAGGACAAAAACGGGCTGAACCTCTCGGCCGACATCGCCGTCGCCTACCGTGTCGATCCGGTGAAGGCCCCGATCCTGTTCCAGAAATACCGCACTGAGATGATGGGGATCGTTGCGGGGCCGATGCGCAACGCGATCCGCTCGGCGCTCAACGACGAATCCGCACTGCTTGGGGTCGAGGAAATCTACGGACCCAAGAAGGCGGCGTTGATCGGCGCGGTCCTGCGTGATGTCTCGCGCTATTTCGAGCCATTCGGTCTGCATGTCGAGCAGCTCTATTGGGCGTCGAACATCCGCGTTCCCGATCAGGTGTTGAACCAGATCAATACCAAGATCGCTAACGAGCAGGCCGCGCTCGCAGCGCAGGCGAACGTCGCGACGGTACAGGCCAATGCCGCGTCACGCATCGCGGATGCCGAGGGCAAAGCAAAGGCTTCGCAGATCGAGGGCGACGCGTTGCGCGCCAATCCCGCCATCCTGCGCCAGCGCGCGATCGAGAAATGGGACGGGACGATGCCAACCTATCTGGCGGGATCGAGGGGGCAGCTACCGTTCATAACCGAAAAATGAAGGGTCAGGCGCCGGCGGTCGTACCACCGGCGCCACGATCCGCCGTCGCCAGCCCGACGGTCCATTTCGCTTCCGTTTGCAGGGGCGAATCCCTATAGGCTGGGCATGGCAGAAGACCCCAACAAAAACGATTACGGCGCCGATTCGATCAAGGTCCTGAAGGGCCTCGATGCGGTGCGCAAGCGGCCCGGCATGTATATTGGCGATACCGACGACGGTTCAGGCCTACACCACATGGTGTTCGAAGTGTCCGACAATGCGATCGACGAGGCTCTCGCCGGGCACTGCGACCGGATCGACATCAGCCTAAATCCCGACGGTTCGGTGAGCGTGACCGACAATGGCCGCGGGATCCCGACCGGCATTCACGCTGAAGAGGGCGTATCGGCGGCCGAGGTTATCATGACTCAGCTTCACGCCGGGGGTAAGTTCGAGAACACCAGCGACGACAATGCCTACAAGGTTTCGGGCGGGTTGCACGGCGTCGGCGTATCGGTGGTCAATGCGCTCAGCGAATGGCTCGACCTGACGATCTGGCGCGATGGCGAGGAGCATT
>JBDSKT010000184.1:0-5209 GCA_039916765.1 Sphingomonas sp. | reverse complement strand
TCGATGATTTGACTGGAAAATCAACCGCTTAGCTGGTCCTGGGTCCAGCTCTTCCGGGCACCATTCTCCTGTTCGATGGTGATCGCCAACAGTTGGGAAAGCCGCGCAAATCTGCCATAAATAAGCGCTGATCGGCTGCCAGTGTCCGCCACTGCTCGCCCATACTCGGGCGCTGGTGGGGGCCAGACAAAATGCGTTTCAGGAGTGGCCCCCAATGCCGCTTAACGACATGGCAATCCGTTCCGCAAAGGCTGGCGCCAAGCCGCTCAAGATGTTCGATGAGCGGGGGTTGTTCCTGCTGATCCAGCCGACCGGCGGCAAATTGCGGCGGCTAAAGTACGTCCCCCCAGCCGCCCTACATATCGAACTTACTCGTGATCAGAATGCCGGAATTATTGCGGCCGTCAGGATCGTCACGACATCACCAGCGTTCGATCGAATGTCCCATAGCATTTGTTCGTTATCGGCCACCCGCCTCTTCATACCCGCCATCCAAAATGATCGCGGCATAGGCTCCATTATGCTGATGCCAGGGAAAGCTCGCGACTATGATCGGGTGATGGACAAATCGGCCACTTCCGCGCGTCGATCAAGTCATCGCCGGGTTAATGCTTTCGTGCCCGAGCGAGCACCAGGTGTCAGTCCAGCCCGCCTGGCGCTGGAACCATCATGTCCTGGCCCATCCACCGTTTCGAGTGCGAAGTGGCGGGTGAAAATCCGCATGCTGGCCGACGCGGAGCAGCTGGCGCATCTCGATACCAGCGCCGTTAGGCCTAGGGCGCCCAACCGAGCCAATTCCTGTCGCGCCATCATTATCAACCGGCGAGATTCGAAAATTCCAATTCGAAACTCGCGCCGCTTTCCGCTCCGTTGGTCGCGCTGATTCCAATTCCATTCGCGTCGGCAAATCCCTTGACGATCGCCAGGCCGAGACCGCTTCCGCCGTTGCGATCGTTCCCGCCCCCTGTAGCGAAGGCCTCGAAGATCGCATCGGGCGATGTTGGCAGGCCAGGGCCACCGTCACAGATGCGGAGCAAAACCGCGCCGGCTGTTCGTCGCCCTTCGACGATAATCTTCGTGTCCGGCCCGCCATGCTGCGCGGCATTTCCAAGCAGGTTGATCAGGATGTGCCGCAACAAGGTGGGGTCTGCCTGAACAAGCGGGAGGTCCGGCGGAACGTCCAGCACGACTTGATTGCCGACCAGTAGATCGCGAATCTCGTGCAAAGCATCGGTCACGGCATCGGTCAGGTCGATCGGCTCCGGTGCCAAGCTGATCGCGCCCGTGTCGAGCCGTACCATGTCGAGGAGGTTATCCAGGAACGAGCGCAAGCGCCGCATCTCTCGGCGCACCTGGGGGATTGCCGGCGAAGCGGGATGGTCCGCGGCCAGCCGGTCGATGGCTCCCGACGCTGCGGTTAGTGGTGTGCGCAGGTCGTGCCCGATTGACGAAAGTAACGCCGCGCGCAGCCGGTCGCGCTCCTTGAGCACAGATAGCTCTCGCATCTCGTCGTCGAGGCGCAAGCGTTCGTAGGCGAGCGATGCCTGCCCGATCAGCGTGGACAGCAGGACGGCTCGATCGGCGGGCACCGGCTCGCTGCCGTCGCTGCGCGCAACACCCAATACCGCAAGTACGCCAAGCGAGGTACGCAAGGGATGGAACTGCCAATCCGATCCATTGAGCGTCGCAGTGCCCGAGCCAGTGGTGTCGCCGCGGCGAAAGGCCCATTCGGCCGCAGCGAGATCGACAGGGGTGAGCGCGATCTCGTTAGTACTCGATGACATCGTCGCGAGATCGCCCTCGCGGTCTGCAAGCAGCGTAACGTTGACGTCGAGCAGTCCCGCCACCTCGGCGCAGATCGTCTCGGCCGTGCTGCGCGTGTCCGAAACACGCGTCAGCGCCTGGGCAAAGGCCGCGAGCGCGGCATTCTCGCGCGCGCTGCGCACGCCGATCGCCGCGCGAGAACGCATGTTGCCGGTCAACCGGCTGATCAATCCGGCGATACCTAGTAGGATGATGAAGGTGAGCACGCTCTGCGGATCAGCGATCGTCAGCGTATGGATTGGCGGCAGGAAGAAGAAGTTGAACGCCAAAGCCGCGAGGACGCCAGCAAGTAGACCAGGGCGCAAACCGTACCGGCTCGCGGCGAGCGTTACTGGGAGCAAATAGACCAAATCGAGCGCACCAACCCCAACGATCGGCTCAATAAGGTTCGCGAGTTCGGTCGTAATGGCGACGAGAATCGCGGCGAACAGATAGGGAAACAGCGGATCATCAAAACGCCTGTCGGGATGCGGCTTCGCCTCTTTGATCCCCAGCGCCGGAATGACATGGACCGCCAGCCCTTCCGCATCGCGCAACATCGTCTCGACAACCGAACCGTGGCGCATTTCGAACCACCAGCTGCGGCGCGATTTGCCGATGACGAGCTGCGTCGCGCGCATCGCCGCGATCTGAGCGCGCAGACCCGCGATGACGCTCTCGGCCGGAACGGTGACGATCGTCGCGCCCAGGCTTGCCGCGAGGCGCAACGCTGCTGCGACGCGCGCCTTTTCGTCGATGTCGAACCCTTCCGCTCGCGGCGTTTCGATAAAAACCGCTGTCCACGGCGCGCGCAGAGCGTCGGCCAGCCGCTTGGTGGTGCGGATCAGAATGTCGCAGCCCGGCAGCTCGCTTACCGCAACCAGCACACGCTCGCCCGCCGCAAAAGTGCCGGTAACCGCGCCAGCGTCGAGGTGTTCGAGCATCTGGCGATCGACGTTCTCGGCCGCGCGGCGAAGTGCCATTTCGCGCAATGCCGATAGGTTCGCCTTCGAAAAAAAATGCCCGAGCGCGCGCGTCGCCTCGGCGGGAATATAGACCTTTCCGTCCTTTAGTCGCTCGATCAGCTCATCGGGCGGAATATCGACCACCTCGATCTCGGCATCCTCGAGCACGTGGTCAGGCACCGTTTCGCGCACGCCGACGTGAGTGAAGCTGGCGACCAGGTCGTTGAGGCTCTCGACATGCTGGATGTTGATCGTGGTGAACACGTCGATGCCCGCGTCGAGCAGTTCGGCGATATCCTGCCAGCGCTTTGGATGTCGGCTGCCTTCGACATTGCTGTGCGCCAGCTCATCCACCAGGGCGAGTTTCGGATGACGTGCGAGTACCGCGTCGAGGTCCATTTCGGTCCGCAGCTGGCCACGATAATCGACCGAACGGCGCGGGACGAGCTCAAGCGGCGCGACCAGGGCTTCGGTTTCGGCGCGGCCGTGTGTTTCGACGATCGCCAGCACGACATCCACGCCGGCGCGCTGTCGCGCTGCGCCCTCGCTCAGCATCTCGAACGTCTTGCCAACGCCCGGTGCCGCGCCGAGGAAGATTTTGAGTTTGCCACGCGCCTCGCGCTGCGCGGCTTTAAGTAGCGCGTCGGGCGATGGGCGTTGGAGTCCGGTCATGGCGATTAGCTAGGCCGCAATCCCGCGCGACGCCACGCCTCCCGCCAGATGTATATGCAATCTTAATGCCGATCGCCCGCATTCGACCGCGAACCTTTATGCAGGAGGCGCCTAGATGCCTCGCCGTGCCGGCTGTTCTCGCGCCGGACGTGGAGACGTTCCATGACCGATATCTTGTGGCTTGGTGCGCTTGCCGGGCTGTTCGCGCTGACGCTCGCTTACTGCCGGCTGTGTGACAATATCGCCGGCGGCGCGTGAGGTAATGATGCTCCACCTCCTGCTCGCCGCGCTCACCGCAGCCGCGCTGCTCCTCTATCTCGTCGCGGTGCTACTGCGGCCCGAACGCTTCTGACGGGAGCTTGGCACGATGACCATGCAAGGCTGGGCGTTGATCGCCCTCTTCACCGCGATCCTCTGGGCGCTCGCCAAGCCGATGGGGCAATGGCTGTTCGCGTTGTACGAAGGACGCCGCACCCCACTCCATGCCGTGCTCGGCCCGGTCGAGACGGGGTTCTACAAGCTTTCCGGGGTCGATCCGGACGCCGAACAGGGCTGGCGCCGTTACGCGGTGCACATGCTGGTATTCAACCTCGCACTGCTGCTGCTGACCTATTTCGTATTGCGATTCCAGGCGTTCCTTCCGCTCAACCCGCGTGGCTTCGCCGGACTGACGCCAGACGGCGCGTGGAATGTCGCGATCAGCTTCACCACCAACACCAACTGGCAATGGTATTCGGGCGAGGTCGCACTCTCCAATTTCAGCCAGATGTTCGGCTTGGTGATCCACAATTTCCTGAGCGCGGCGACCGGCATCGCGCTCGCTTTCGCGCTGTTCCGCGGGTTCGCGCGGCGCGAGTCGAAGACGGTCGGCAATTTCTGGGCCGACATGACGCGCGTGACGCTCTACCTGTTGCTGCCGATTTCGATTGTCTACGCGGTCTATCTGATCTGGAGCGGCGTGCCGCAGACCTTCGTGCAAAGCTTGGACGTAACCACGCTCGAAGGCGCCAAGCAGACCATCGCCCTCGGCCCGGTCGCCTCGCAGGAGGCGATCAAGATGCTCGGCACCAACGGCGGTGGGTTCTTCAACGCCAATTCGGCGCATCCGTTCGAGAACCCGAGCGCAATGACCAATCTGGTCGAGATGCTGTCGATCTTCGTGATCGGCTTCAGGCTGACCTGGTGCTTCGGCAAGGCGGTCGGCAATACGAAGCAGGGTTGGGCGATCCTCGCCGCGATGACCATCCTGTTCCTTGCGGGAACAACGGTTGCCTATTGGCAGGAAGCAGCCGGCAATCCGGTGCTCCATCATCTCGGCGTGGCGGGCGCGAATATGGAGGGCAAGGAAGTGCGTTTCGGCGCCGCTGCCTCGTCATTGTTTGCGGTCGTCACCACCGATGCATCGTGCGGTGCGGTCAATGCAATGCATGACAGCTTCACCGCGCTCGGCGGGATGATTCCGCTAATCAACATCCAGCTCGGCGAGATTGTCGTCGGCGGCGTTGGCGCAGGAATCTATGATTTCCTGCTGTTCGCGCTGCTGGCGGTGTTTGTCGCGGGGCTGATGGTTGGTCGCACGCCTGAATATGTCGGCAAGAAAATCGAGGGGCGCGAGGTCAAGTTCGCGGTGCTCGCCATCGCTGTGCTGCCGCTGATGATCCTCGGCGGCACGGCGATCGCCTCGGTGACCACCGCCGGGCTGGCGGGGCCGCTCAACAAGGGGCCGCATGGCTTTGCCGAAATCCTCTACGCGTTCAGTTCGGCGGTCG
>JBDSKT010000183.1:0-2656 GCA_039916765.1 Sphingomonas sp. | reverse complement strand
CACCGCGCGCCTTGATCAGCTGGATCAGCTCGATACCGTCGCGATCGGGCAAGCCGAGGTCAAGCAGCACGAGATCGGGCTTGTCGATGTCGAGCAACGAAAGGCCCTCACGCGCGGTTGCCGCCTCCCCCGCCCGGTATCCGGCGCGCTCGGCGACGACGCGGAGCAGGCGGCGGATATGTATATCGTCCTCGACGATGAGCAGTTTAGCGGCATGCGTCATGCGATTGGTTTACGGCCGCGTGAGCATCCGGTCGAGTGCGCGGTTCACGGCAAGGACATTGACGCGTTCCTCGCCGATGATGCCGAGCAGCGGATGCGCGGTCTGACTGGCGATCAGCCCCCGCAACACCACTGGATCGATCCCGCGCGCCTTGGCGACGCGGTCGACCTGATACAAAGCCGCCTCGGGACTCAGATCGGGATCCAACCCCGAGGCGGAGGTAGTCACCAGATCGGCGGGGACAGATTGATCCGGTGAGGGGGGGGCGGCCTTGACGTCGGCCCTGACCCGGTCGGCGAGCGCTCGCGCGGTCGGCGCGAGATTCGAGCCTGAGGAGGCGCTGGCGTCATAGCCCTTGCCGGCGGCGGAGGGGCGGCCGTGGAAATAACGATCGGCAGTGAAAGTCTGGCCAATCAGCTCGGAGCCGATCGTCTTGCCGTTGTCGACGATTAAGCTACCGTTAGCCTGGTGCGGGAACGCCGCCTGGCCGATGCCGGTGAGCGCGAGTGGATAGAACACGCCGAGCAAAACGGCGAACAGCGCGGTCATGACGAGCGCGGGGCGGAGCGAGCTTTTGAAGTCGGTGAGCATGTCTGGATTCCTCAGGCGAGGTGCAGGCCGGTAACGGCGAGATCGATTAGCTTGATGCCAACAAACGGCGCGAGCAGGCCGCCCAGGCCGTAGATCGCGAGGTTGCGGGCGAGTAGCGGACCAGCGCTCATCGGAGTATATTTGACGCCCTTCAACGCGAGCGGGACGAGCATCGGGATGATCAATGCGTTGAAGATGATCGCGCTAAGGATCGCCGATTGTGGGGTCCCAAGACGCATCACGTTGAGCACGCCGAGTCCTGGGTAAAGCGCGACGAACATGGCCGGGATGATCGCGAAATATTTCGCGACGTCGTTGGCGACCGAAAAGGTGGTCAGCGCGCCGCGCGTCATCAGCAACTGCTTGCCGAGGCCGACGATCTCGATCAGCTTGGTCGGGTCGCTGTCGAGATCGACCATGTTGCCCGCCTCGCGCGCGGCCTGCGTGCCGGTGTTCATCGCCACGCCGACATCGGCCTGTGCCAGTGCCGGCGCATCATTCGTGCCATCGCCGCACATGGCCACCAGCCGACCGCCCTGCTGTTCCTTGCGGATCAGCGCGAGCTTGTCCTCGGGCGTCGCCTCAGCGAGAAAATCGTCGACCCCGGCCTCGGCGGCGATGGCGGCGGCGGTGAGCGGGTTGTCGCCGGTGATCATCACGGTACGGATGCCCATCTCGCGCAACTCGCCGAAGCGCTCGCGGATGCCGGCCTTGACCACGTCCTTGAGCGCCACCGCGCCGAGCAATTTGCCATCGCGTGAGACCGCGAGCGGAGTCATGCCGCCACGTGCGATCTCCTCGGTGATCTTGCGCAGCTCGGCGGCGGCGGGGGTGTCGCCGAGGCCGGGATCGGCGCGCAGGATCGAATCGACCGCACCTTTGCGGATCACGCTGTCGCCAGTCCTGATGCCCGAGAAGCGCGTCTGTGCGGTGAACGGAATGACCTCGGCGCCCTCGGGCATGGTCTTGACCGTGACGCCGTGGCGTTCGCGCGCGAGGACGACGATCGAGCGGCCTTCGGGGGTCTCGTCCGCTAGACTGGAAAGCGAGGCGGCGTTGGCAAGCGTGTCCACATCGACCCCGCCGACCGGACAGAATTGGCTCGCCTGGCGGTCGCCGATGGTGATCGTCCCGGTCTTGTCGAGCAACAGCACGTCGATATCGCCCGCCGCCTCGACCGCGCGGCCCGATTTTGCCAGCACGTTGAAGCGCACAAGCCGGTCCATCCCCGCGATGCCGATCGCAGACAGCAACGCGGCGATGGTCGTCGGGATCAGCGTGATGAGCAGTGCCGCGAGGATTGCGACCGGCACGCCGCCGCCGGCATAGCTGGCGAAGGCGGGGATCGTGCCGACCGCGATCAGAAAGATGATCGTCAGGCCGACGAGCAGAATGGTCAGCGCGATCTCGTTCGGCGTCTTTTGACGCTCGGCACCTTCGACCAGCGCGATCATGCGGTCGAGAAAGCCTTGGCCGGGTTCCTGCGTGACGCGGATCTTGATGCTGTCGGAGATGACGCGCGTGCCGGCGGTGACGGCGCTGCGGTCGCCGCCCGCCTCACGAATTACTGGCGCACTCTCACCAGTGATCGCGGCTTCGTTGACCGAGGCGACACCCTCGATCACTTCGCCGTCGGCGGGGATCAGGTCGCCGGTCTCGACCAGCACGATCTCGCCCTTCTCAAGCCGGTGCGCCGCGACCAGTGACCATGTCTTGCCGACGCCGAGCATCCGCTTGGCGGTGAGATCGGCCTTGGCGGCGCGCAAGCTAGCGGCCTGCGCGCGGCCGCGTCCTTCGGCCAGCGCCTCGGCGAAGGTGCCGAACAGCACCGTCAGCCACAGC
>JBDSKT010000182.1:0-12887 GCA_039916765.1 Sphingomonas sp. | reverse complement strand
GCCGACGGATGGACCACGCTGATCGCCGTCGCGCGCGCCGAACAGATGCTCGGCACGCTGGCGATGCGGCTGGATGTTGGCGAAGTTGCCGCGCAAGCCGCCCCCATCCTTGCCGACGCACGCGCCTCGGCCGCGCAGGGGCAGGTCGTGGCGCTGTGGGAAGCGGAGGCCGCGCGCCGCGTCTTCGCGCCGCTGGGCGTGCCGGTCGTCCTGCTCAAGGGCACCGCGTTCGTCGCTGCGGGGTTGCGGGCAGGGGAAGGCCGGTCGATCGGCGATCTCGATATTCTGGTGCCGCGAGGCCGGATCGACGAGGTCGAAGCCGCGTTGCTTGCCGGCGGATGGGAATGGGTCAAGCCCGACCCGTATGACGACGCCTATTACCGGCGCTGGATGCATGAACTGCCGCCGCTCATCCACCGCGAACGCGACCGGATGATCGATGTCCATCACACCATCCTGCCGCTCACCGCGCGGATCACGCCCGATGCGGATGCGCTGCTCGCGGACAGCGTTGCGATCGGCGGAGAGCTGCGGATGTTGGCGCCGACCGACGTGATTGTTCACGCCGCTGCGCATTTGTTCGCCGATGGTGACCTGGCGGGCGGGATGCGCAACCTGTGGGACGTGCACTGCCTGGTCGGCGAGTTCGGCACCGAAGGACTGGTGGAGCGCGCCGCGCATCATGGCTTGTGCAAGGAAGTGGCGCGGGCGTTACGTCTCGCCGCCGCGCTATATGGCGATGGCGCGCGGCTGAGCGTGGCCGATCGGGCATATCTGCGCCGCGTGACCGCCCGCGACGGCTGGGGCAGGGCGACCCGCCCGCTAACGCGGCTCGGTTTCTACGTCCGCTCGCACTGGCTGCGCATGCCGCCCGCGATGCTCGCCCGGCATTTGTGGACCAAGTGGCGAAACGGCGGCTAACCGCGCCGCGCGATGCGCCGGAACACCCACGCGACGAGCAAAGCGGCGATGATCGCGCCGGTGTCCGCAAACCAGTCGAAGATGTCGCAGTCGCGGTGCAGCGCAGGGATCGATTGCGCCACCTCGATCAGCGCACCGAGAAAGGACAGCCGTTCGCCGATCCGCGCCAGCCGCGCATTGGGATAGGCCAGGACCGACAGCCAGGCGATCACCGCGAACGCCGTGGAATGTTCCACCTTGTCGCCGAAACGGTCCAAAAAAACGTGCGGGGGATGCGGCAGCAGCGCCATCGTCACTGCCGTCGCAATCGCACTCCACAACGCGACAAGCGCGAAGATGTGCGGCCATTTACGAGAGATCACGCATTACCCTTTGACTGTGTGCCGAGCGTTTCGAGCGCCGGGATCAGTTCTTCATAACCATCGATCACCGCATTCGCCCCCAGCGTCTCGACCGGCTGGAGCAAAAACCCGAAGCTTACCGCAATTCCCGGGATGCCGGCATTCCTCGCCGCCTCGATATCGTAGATCGAATCACCGACAAAGGCGGCCCGCCCGCCGCCGCAGCGTTTGACCATCTCGTCGATCGGCGCGCGGTGCGGTTTGGCGAAGCCTTTGCCTCCCATGATCGAGTCCATCGTGTCGCCGCCGATCAGGCACGCGAAGCGGTCGCGGATGCCGAGTTCGCCGAGCAGTTTTTCCGCGAAGCTCTCGAACTTGTTGGTGACGATCGCCGTCTTCACGCCCCGGTCGCGCAAGGCGTCGATGGCGTCGAGCGCGCCCGGATAGGGTTTGCTCTCGACCGCGAGATGCGCCTCGTAATAGCCGAGCATCAGCTTGTAGAGCCGGCGCAATTCCTCGGGCGAGCAGCCGCCGGTCGCATCCATCGCCTGGGTAAGCATGCGCTTGGCGCCGCCGCCGATCATCGGCTCGACCTGTTCGGGACTGAGCGATGCCCGGCCCGCCTCGCCCAGCGCGTGGTTCACGGCGTTGGTCAGGTCGCCCGAGGTGTCCACCAGCGTGCCGTCGAGGTCGAACCCGACGATGTCGAATGAAAAGCGCGTCATGTGGGCGCCTCAGACAGGGTCGCTCTGGAAATGGCAAGGCCGTCGTGGCAGGGCGTCGCCATGGAAACGCCAGCCGTCGCCGCGATCATCCTTGCCGCCGGGCAGGGGACGCGGATGAAATCCGACCTTCACAAGGTGCTCCACCCGATCGCCGGACGGCCGATGCTGCTGCACTTGATCGACAGCGTGCAGGCGCTTGCCCCGGAACGCATCGTGGTCGTCACCGGCGCGGCGCGCGAACGAGTCGAGGCGGCGGTCGCGCCGCTTGGTGTGAAGACCGCGGTGCAGGCCGAGCAACTCGGGACGGGTCATGCCGTGCGCCAGGCAGAAACCGCGCTGGCCGGGTTTTCGGGCGACATACTCGTCCTCTACGGCGACGTGCCGCTGGTTTCGACGGCGACGATGCGCCGCATGCTGGAGCGGCTGCGCGGCGAGGACTCGCCGAGCGCCGTCGTACTGGGATTTCGACCCGCCGATCCGGCCGCTTATGGTCGCATCATCGCCTCGCCCGATGGCGGCATCGCCAAGATGGTCGAGTTCAAGGACGCCAGCCCGGAGGAACGCGCGGAAACGCTGTGCAATTCGGGCCTGATGGCGGTGCGCTCGGCCGATCTGTTCGCGCTGCTGGCGCGGATCGGCAACGACAATGCGGCGGGGGAATATTACCTTCCCGACATCGTGACGCTGACCCTTTCGGAAGGCGGCCGAGCGGTGGTGATCGAGACCGACGCGGACGAGGTTGCGGGCGTGAACAGCCGGGCGGAACTCGCCTCGGTGGACGCCTCCTGGCAGGCGGGGCGGCGCACGCGCGCGATGGCCGAGGGCGCAACGCTGGTCGCGCCGGAGACGGTGTGGTTCGCGCACGATACGAAACTCGGCCGCGATGTCGTTGTCGAACCGAATGTCTTTTTCGGACCCGGCGTGAGCGTCGGTGACGGTGCGGTGATCCATGCCTTCAGCCATATCGAGGGTGCGACGATCGGCGCCGGGGCCGAAGTCGGGCCGTTCGCGCGGCTGCGGCCGGGTGCCGTGCTGGGTGAAAAATCGAAGATCGGCAATTTCGTCGAGATGAAGAAGGCGGTGCTCGGTGCGGGCGCGAAGGCCAATCATCTCTCCTATCTCGGCGACGCCGAGATCGGCGCTGGCGCGAACATCGGTGCGGGCACGATCACCTGCAATTACGACGGATTCTTCAAGTACAAGACGGTGATCGGCGCGGGCGCGTTCATCGGTTCGAATTCCGCCCTGGTCGCGCCGGTCGATATCGGCGCGGGCGCGATTGTCGGCGCGGGCAGCGTCGTGACGAAGGACGTGGAGGCGGATGGGTTATGCCTTGTCCGGCCGGCGCAAACCACCAAATCGGGTTGGGCGAAACGGTTTCGTGACCTCATGACGGCGAAGAAGGCAGCAAAATAAATGTGTGGAATCGTTGGCATTCTTGGCAAGGGCGATGTCGCGGAGCGGCTGCTCGACGGGCTGCGCCGGCTCGAATATCGCGGCTATGATTCGGCCGGCATCTGCACCGTGCATGACGGCGAGTTCGACCGTCGCCGCGCGCCGGGCAAGCTCGTCAACCTCGCCGCCGAACTCGCCGCGCACCCGCTACCGGGCAAGAGCGGCATCGCGCACACCCGCTGGGCGACGCACGGCGCGCCCACGGTCGATAACGCGCACCCGCACATCGTCGGCGACGTGGTGCTGGTGCACAACGGCATCATCGAGAATTTCAAGCCGCTGCGCGAAGAGCTGATCGGCGAGGGCCGCGAGTTCAAGTCGCAGACCGACAGCGAGGTCGTCGCGCACCTGATCGACCGCGAGATCTCGCGCGGGTTCAAGCCGAAGGAAGCGGTCGCCAACGTGCTGCCGCGCCTCCACGGCGCGTTCGCGCTGGGCGTGATGTTCAAGTCCGAACCAGATCTGATCATCGGCGCGCGATTGGGCGCCCCGCTGACGGTGGGATACGGCGAGGGCGAGAATTATCTCGGCTCTGACGCGCTCGCGCTCGCGCCCATGACTCAGCGTATCGCCTATCTGGACGAAGGCGACTGGGCGGTCGTCACGCGCGAGCGGGTGCAGGTCTACGACAAGGACAACAATCCGGTGGAGCGGCCGATCGTCAATTCGGGCGCATCGGGGCAGATGGTGGACAAGGGCAACCACCGCCACTTCATGCTCAAGGAAATCTACGAGCAGCCGGTCGTCGTCGCGCAGACGCTGCGTTCCTACCTGCGCCCGCTCGAGGAGCAGGTCGCGCTGCCCGACATGGACTTCGACCTCGGCTCGGTCGAGCGTGTCGCGATCGTCGCGTGCGGCACCGCCTCTTATGTCGGGATGATCGGCAAATACTGGATCGAGCAGCTCGCGCGGGTGCCGGTCGAGGTCGATGTGGCGAGCGAATTTCGTTACCGCGATCCGGTGCTGACGCCGAATATGCTCGGCATCGTCAT
Source organism: Sphingomonas sp. (assembly GCA_039916765.1). Taxonomy (GTDB): domain Bacteria; phylum Pseudomonadota; class Alphaproteobacteria; order Sphingomonadales; family Sphingomonadaceae; genus Sphingomonas. The sequence continues at coordinate 8,453 of JBDSKT010000182.1, read as the reverse complement.
CTCGCAGAGCGGGGAGACGGCTGACACGCTCGCCGCGCTGCGCCACATGAAGGCGGCGGGGCTGACCACGGCGGGGATCATCAACGTGCCGACCAGCTCGATGGCGCGCGAGGTCGACCTGCTACTGCCGACGCACGCCGGGCCGGAGATCGGCGTTGCCTCGACCAAGGCGTTCACCTGCCAGCTGTCGGTGATGGCGGCGCTGTCGGTCAACCTAGCGCGCGCCAAGGGGCAATTGACGCCCGAGGCCGAGCGGGAGATCGTCCACCACTTGCAGGAAGTTCCCGAGGCGATGAGCCGCGCGCTGTGTCACGACGACGAAATCGAGGCGATGGCGCCCAAGATCGCGGCGGCGCGAGACGTGCTGTATCTGGGGCGCGGGCCGGACTATCCGCTGGCGCTGGAAGGCGCGTTGAAACTCAAGGAAATCAGCTACATCCACGCCGAAGGTTATGCGTCGGGCGAGATGAAGCATGGGCCGATCGCGCTGATCGACGATAGCGTGCCGCTGATCGTGCTCGCGCCGTCCGGCCCGTTGTTCGACAAGACGGTGAGCAACATGCAGGAGGCGCAGGCGCGCGGCGCGCAGGTGGTTCTGATTTCGGATGCCGAGGGTATCGCGCAGGCCGGCGAGAATACCATCGCAACGATCGAGATGCCCAAGGTCCACCCGCTGATCGCGCCGCTCGTCTATGCGGTGCCGGTGCAGTTGCTGGCCTATCACGTCGCCGTGGCGAAGGGCACCGACGTCGATCAGCCGCGCAATCTGGCGAAGAGCGTCACGGTGGAATAGCCAATCTGGATGCTTTGTTGTCTTGATGTTGTCTTTTTTCATTGGCATCGCGGTTGGCGGCAGGTGCATCGCGTGCGGTTCGGCGTACGGGAACGAGCATTCGGATGGGAGAAGAAGAATGGCATTGAACAAGATTCTGGGCGCGCTTGCGGTTGCGTCGCTGGTAACGACGCCGGTGCTCGCCGCGCAGCCCAATGCGGCAGCGCCGCTTTCGCTATCGCATTCTCCGCGCGCGGGATCGGCTGCCAAGGGCGCGAGCCAGTTGCAGGGCACGGGCCTTTACGTCGCCTTGGCGCTCGCCGCCGCTGCGACCGCCGGCATCATCGTCGCGGCAACGAGCGGCAAGGCGAAGAGTCCCTAGTCGTCAACGGACAGCAACGGACATGGAGGGCAGCCTGCGGGCTGCCCTTTTCGCATCGGCGCGCCTCGCGGCTTGATGCGATAACGCGAAGGCGGCGCGGACGAGGTTGACTGCCGCCGCGCGCCGCCGGAAAAGCTGGTGCATGACAGGATCGCGATCGCCACTCGTCGCCGGCGTTGAACTCGGCGGTACCAAGTGCATCTGCATTCTGGCCAGCGGCGCGGATGACATTCGGGCCGAGGTCCGCATCCCCACCACCACGCCCGACGAGACGCTGGGCGCAATCGAGCAGGTGCTCGGCGGATGGACGGGGTACGAGGCGCTGGGCATTGCGAGCTTCGGTCCCGTGTCGATCGACGAACAGGCCGAGGATTACGGCCATATTACCGCGACCACCAAGAAGGGCTGGTCGAACACGGACGTGCGCGGACGGTTGGCCAAGGCCGCAGGTGTGCCGGCCGGCTTTAACAGCGACGTGGCTGGCGCGGCGCTGGGTGAGGGGCGCTGGGGCGCGGCAAGCGATGTCCAGGACCATGCCTATATCACGGTCGGTACCGGCGTCGGTGTCGGGCTGGTGCTGGGCGGGGAACCTACGAACGGGCTGACGCACCCCGAGCTTGGTCATATCCGCCCGGTTCGCCTGCCGGGGGATGATTGGCGCGGTAGCTGCGATTTCCACGGTGCCTGCGTCGAAGGGCTTGCGTCGGGCAGCGCGATCAAGGCGCGGGGCGGAAAGAAAGCGGACGATCTGGCCGAAGACGACCCGATCTGGGAGGGCGTCGCGCATACGCTTGCCCAATTGTGCCACACCTTGGTCATGACCGGCATCCCGCGGCGGATCGTGATGGGCGGCGGCGTGATGAATGGCTCGCCGCACCTGTTTCCGCGCATCCGGGCGAAGCTGGTCGAAAGCATCGGCGGCTATGGCGCGACCGGCCTGATCCAGCCCATCGACTCGTTTGTCGTCCACGCGGCGCTCGGCGACAATGCCGGGCCGCTGGGCGCGATCGAGCTTGGCAACCGCGCATTGCGGGGCAGCCGGCGGACCTAACGTCGTTTACGGCGCCTTAACCGCGTCCGCTTACGCCGTGGCAAGGGCAACGCGCCCGAAACGATTTATACGGCGGGTGCCACGACATGCGGATTCTGATCGTCGACGACGAACCCGGAATGCACGATTCCTACGAGCGCAGCTTCGCGCCGGCGGGCGTTGCCGGCGGCCAGGCGCTTGACGCGATGGCGGCCGAGCTGTTCGGCGACGATGCCGTGATCGCCGACGACAAGGGCGCGGTCGAGTTCCGGCGTACGCACTGCACTCAGGGTCTCGACGCAGTGGCTGCCGTGGAAGCCGCTATCGCCGCAGGCGATCCGTTCGCGGTGGCGTTCATCGACGTGCGCATGCCGCCGGGAATCGACGGCAAGGAAACCGCGATGCGGATCCGCGCGCTCGATCCGGACGTCAACCTCGTCATCGTCACCGGCTATTCCGACTTCTCGCCGATCGAGATTTCCAGGGCGGCCGGGCCGCCGGACAAGATATTCTACATCGCCAAGCCGTTCGAGGTCGCCGAGGTGACGCAGACCGCCACCGCGCTGGCGCACCGCTGGCAGGTCGATCGCGAACTGGCGCAGGCGCGGGCCGAGCTCGCCGCCAACGAAAGCAAGGCGATCCATCTCGCGATGCACGATTCGCTGACCGATGCGCCCAACAGGCTGGCATTCCTGCGCGCGCTGGCCGACACGGCGCGCACGAGCGACGGCTTCGCGACCGCGATGGTCGATCTCGATCGCTTCAAATTGGTCAACGACACGCTCGGCCATCTCGCCGGCGACGACCTGCTGCGGCAAATCTGCGCCATCCTCGAAGCCTGTATGCCGGAAGGCGGCATGGTCGCGCGCCTCGGCGGTGATGAATTCGGGCTGATGTTCGATACGCCTGGCGAAGAAGCGGCGGCGATGGTGTGCGAGCGGATCGTCAAGGCCTGCTCGCAAGTCTTCAAGATATTCGGCCATTCGGTCGAGGCCGGCGCGTCGGTCGGTTTCGCCTATATCGACGCCGGGGCCAATCGCGATCCCGTCGATGTGATGCGCCGCGCCGATCTCGCGCTCAACGATGCCAAGCAATCGGGGCGCGGCATCGTCCGGGCTTTCGACGAGAGCATGGACGAATCGATCCGCTTCCGGCGGCGCATCGAGGGCGGATTGTCCGAGGCGATCGCCAAGGGCGAGCTGAGCCTGGTCTATCAGCCGATCATCGCGCGCGAAAATCTCGAAATTGTCGGGTTCGAAGCGCTGCTGCGATGGAATACCGAGGAATTCGGTCCGGTCAGCCCGGCCATGTTCATCCCCATCGCCGAAGAATCCAACCTGATCCACGAGCTTGGCGATTGGGTGCTGACCGCCTCGCTGGCCGTGCTCAAGGAATGGCCGGGGCAATATGTTTCGGTAAATTTCTCGCCGCGCCAGTTCCGCCGCACCAATTTCGTCGGTCACGTCATGGAGTGCGTTCAGCGTGCCGGGGTTGAACCCAGCCGCGTGCAGATCGAGATCACCGAGACGGCGATCTTCGACGATGCCGACCGCGCCGCCGACACGCTCTACAAGTTGCGCCAGATGGGTTTCCGCATCGCGCTCGACGATTTCGGCACCGGTTATTCGTCGCTCTACAACATCCGCAAGTTCGCGCTCGACAGCTTAAAGATCGATCGCTCGTTCATCGACGGCATGGGGCGTGAGAAGGAATCGGCGGCGATCGTCCATTCGATCATCCATCTCGGCCGGGCGCTCGGACTGGGCGTCATCGCCGAGGGTGTGGAGACCGAGGCACAGCTCCAGGCGTTGCGCGTCGCGGGCTGTTCGCATTTCCAGGGCTATTATTTCTCGCGGCCGGTGGCGCAGGACGCCGCGCGCGAGATCGCCGCGACACGGTTCATGGTGGACCAGACGGCGAATGGAGCCGAAACCGACGCGGGTGACGGGACGCACGGCTGATGGCGCCTATCGTCCGCGCCTCGGCCGGCCGGATCGGGGCGCTGCGCCATCCACGATCACTTGGCGCCAAACTCGTTCTGATCTTGACCGCGGTCGGTCTGGCGGGATCTGTCGCGCTTGTGCTCCTGCTCGCCAGCGTCATCACCCCGAGCTTCAACCAGCTTGAGGCGACGTCCGTCGATGCGCATGTCGAACGCACCCGTGCCGCGCTCGGCGAATATGCCAGCAAGGTCGAAAGCGCGGTGCGCGATTACGGCGACTGGAATTCAAGCTACGACTATATGGCGCACCCAAGCGCGGCATTCGAACACGAGAGCTTCTCGCCGCTCGCGATGGTCAACCTCGACGTCAACGGCATGGCCTATGTGGCGACCGACGGACGTATCGTCATCGCGCGATGGCGCGATCCGGTCGCTCAGGCCGACCAGCCGGCACTGCGCGCCGCCTTTATCGCACATATCGCCCGCACCGATTTCAGATCACTGCTGAACGGGCGCAATTCGGGGCATTTCTTCGTCCGGCTCGGGCCGGTGGTGGCGGCGGTCGGCGTTGCCGAGGTCCGCAGGAGCGACGGTACCGGCACGCCGCGCGGCCTGGTGTTGATGGCGCGCCAGATAACATCGCGGCAATTGTCCGGCCTGTTGCAGCTCGGCGCGCGTCTCGACCTCGCCGATCTGTCCGATCGCAGTCGAATCACGCCGAGCCTCAACACGATGCGGATTGCCGTACCGATCAAGGGCGCCGACGGCCATGCGGTCGCCAGCGCGGCGTTCAGCGTGCCGCGCGACGTATCGACCCTCGGGCGGCGCATGTTGCTGCTCGCGGTCGGCGGATCGACCCTCTTGCTGGTCGTCATGCTCTTTGCGTTGCGGCGGATGATCACGCGGCAAGTTCTGCGACCTTTGGCCCGGGTCGAGCGTCATATGCAGAAGGTGCGCGCCTCGGGTTCGCTCGGCTTGCTCGACGAGGAGCGGCGCCACGACGAGATCGGTTCGCTCGGGCGCAGCTTCAACTCGATGCTCGAGCAGTTGAAAGACCTGCGCGAGCAAGTGGAAGTGCAAAGCTTCGCGCTGGGCCGGAGCGAGAGCGCGGTGGCAGTGATGCACAATGTGCGCAACGCGCTCAATCCGATCAGCACGATCATCAGCCAAGGTATCGCGCAAGCGCCGCCGATCGATCGCGCCATGCTCGATCGGGCCATGACCGAACTTGAAAAGGAACACCTGCCAGAGCCGCGCCGCGTCAAGCTTCTCGCCTTCCTGAAAGCGGCGCTGGAGGCGGAGGCACGAAGCGACGAGGAGCATCGCCGCCAGCTCCAGATCGGTCGCGAGGCAATGAGCCACGTGCTTGAAATCATCGGAGATCAGCAGCAGGCGGCGCATGAACGCCCCGAGCTCACGGTCTGCGATGTGACCGAAATCATCGCCAAGAACGCGACGATCGCGCGCTATTCCGATAAGGCATCGATCGCTTTTGCCTTTCCGTCACGCAGTTGCCACGTAAAGGCGAGCCGCCTGATCCTGTCCCAGGTGATCGGCAATCTATTCGCCAACGCAGCGGAAGCGATTGCCGCGCGCGGCATGGGCAGCGGGAGCATCACGGTCACGATCGACGAGATCGACGACAAGGCACGCATCGTGATCCGCGACGACGGCGAGGGTTTTGTGCCAGCGCGCGCGCCGGACTTGTTTCAGCGTGGTTTTTCCACCCGTGCGCACAAATCGGGCGGACTGGGCCTGCACTGGTGCGCCAATTCGATGACCGCGATGCACGGCGGGTTGAGACTGGAAAGCGAGGGTGAGGGTCGCGGCGCGGTCGCCATTCTCACGTTGGCGCTGGCGGTCGATGAGGACCGGCAAGCGGCCTAGAAGGGCAGGATGCCCTCATAATCGGCCAGCGCAGCGCCGTTTCGGCAGGTTGCACCGTGCCGCAGCAGAAATATGTCGGCCACGATTTCCGCCTGCTGCTCGATCCCGTATGCGGCGAGTGGTCGCCCGGGTTCGATCGTATAGTCGTAACGGCACCACGGGTGCCGCGCGAGCGGCAGGAAGATACCCTTCTGGTGCTGCCAGATATGGACCATTTCGTGGATGAACAGCGCCTGGTCGCGCAGCGTGGCAGCGGCGAAATCGTCGCGGTAACCCGTCCCCTCGGGGTGGAAATGGATGTGGCCCGTCGGAGCCATCACCGTCTCGCGCGGTTGGAAGAACGCCCACTTTCGCCGCTTGATGCGCACGGTCGCATAATCGATCGCCGGGCCGAACATGCTGCGCGCGAGTGCGACTTCGCCCAAGGTCAACGCGCGCTCCACGTGGCGTTATTTCGGCGCCGGATCACCCGCCGCGATCACCGGCGCATCGTAGAGGATACGCTCGCCATTCGCGAACGTCAGCGTCAGCGCGACCGACTGATTGGGCTTCACGATCGGATTGATGTCGGTCAGCATGACGTGCTTGCCACCGGGCGCGAAGACGATCGTCCCGTCGGCCGGCAGGGGAATATGGTCGATCGCCTTCATCGACGACATGCCGTTCATCGTCATCGATTCGTGCATTTCGGTCTTGATCGCGACCTCGCTCGACACGCTGAGCAGCGTCGTGTCGCTTCCGCCGCCGTGCACGGTGAAATAGGCCGCCGCCGGCTGACCGGGCACGGCCGACAAGCGGACATAGCCCTTATCGACATAGACGATCTTTTGCTGGCAGCCGCTCAATGCCAGCATCGCGGCGGCCGATACCATCAGGAAGCGCATCGCATTCTCCCGGTTTGGGAAATCATCTGCGCTCTCTAAGCGCGCCATAATCTTGCGACAAGCGAAAGCCCTCCTATATCCGGCTGCGTAGGGCTTCGCGTCGCCGGGTTTAGGGACGTGGGGTGAATGGCAATTCAATTACGGGGGTCGAAGAGGACCAATGGCTAAAGTAATCGGGATCGATCTGGGCACGACCAACTCGTGCGTTTCGGTGATGGAGGGCGGCAAGCCCAAGGTTATCGAGAATGCGGAAGGCGCGCGCACCACGCCGTCGATCGTCGCGTTCGCCAAGGACGGCGAGCGGTTGATCGGCCAGCCGGCAAAGCGCCAGGCGGTGACCAATCCGGAGAACACGGTGTTCGCGGTAAAGCGTCTGATCGGCCGCAGGTTCGACGATCCGATCACCAAGAAAGATACCGAGCTCGTTCCCTACAAGATCGTCAAGGGCGGCAATGGCGATGCGTGGGTGCAGGCCGGTGGCAAGGATTACTCGCCGTCGCAGATCAGCGCCTTCACGCTTCAGAAGATGAAGGAAACCGCCGAGGCTTATCTTGGCGAGACGGTGACGCAGGCGGTGATCACGGTTCCTGCCTACTTCAACGACGCACAGCGCCAGGCGACCAAGGACGCCGGGCAGATTGCCGGTCTCGAAGTGCTGCGCATCATCAACGAGCCGACCGCGGCGGCGCTCGCCTACGGGCTTGAGAAGGACACCAACAAGACCATCGCGGTCTACGATCTCGGCGGCGGCACGTTCGACATCTCGATCCTCGAGATCGGCGACGGCGTATTCGAGGTCAAGGCGACCAATGGCGATACCTTCCTGGGCGGTGAGGATTTCGACAACAAGCTGCTCAATTTCCTGGCCGACGATTTCAAGAAAGCCGAGGGCATCGACCTGACCAAGGACAAGCTCGCGCTGCAACGGTTGAAGGAAGCCGCTGAAAAGGCGAAGATCGAGCTTTCGTCGGCCGCATCGACCGAGGTCAATCTGCCGTTCATCACGGCGGACCAGAACGGGCCCAAGCATCTCGTCAAGGCGATCACCCGGTCGGATCTGGAGCGGCTGGTCGAGGACTTGATCCAGCGCACGCTTGATCCGTGCAAGAAGGCGCTTGCCGATGCGGGCATCAAGGCGGCCGACATTGCCGAGGTGGTGCTGGTCGGCGGCATGACTCGCATGCCCAAGGTTCGCCAGGTGGTGAAGGATTTCTTCGGCAAGGAGCCGCATTCGGGCGTCAATCCGGACGAGGTCGTGGCAATGGGCGCGGCGATTCAGGCCGGCGTGTTGCAGGGCGACGTCAAGGACGTGCTGCTGCTCGACGTGACCCCGCTATCGCTCGGCATCGAGACGCTGGGCGGCGTTTTCACCCGCATGATCGACCGCAACACAACGATCCCGACCAAGAAGTCGCAAACCTATTCTACCGCGGACGATAACCAGCAGGCGGTGACGATCCGCGTGTTCCAGGGCGAACGCGAGATGGCGGCGGATAACAAGATGCTCGGTCAATTCGACCTGGTCGGTATCCCCTCGGCGCCGCGCGGCGTGCCGC
>JBDSKT010000181.1:0-4495 GCA_039916765.1 Sphingomonas sp. | reverse complement strand
GGCTCGACAAGGCCGAGACCGCGGCCAAGCATGGCGACGAACAGGTCCATGTCTGGCGCCGCAGCTTCGACATCCCGCCCCCGCCGCTCGAGCCGGGCAGCGCCTTCGACCTGTCCACCGACCGCCGCTATGCGGGCATCGCGATCCCTTCGACCGAGAGCCTGAAGGACACGATCGCGCGGGTGCTGCCCTATTGGGAGGGCCGCATCGCCCCCGCGCTCAAGGCCGGGCAGCGCGTGCTGATCTCGGCGCACGGCAATTCGCTCCGCGCGCTCGTCAAGCATCTGTCGAACATCCCGGACGACGCGATCACCAGCCTGGAGATTCCGACCGGCCAGCCGATCGTCTACGAACTGGACGAAGCACTGAACGCCACCGACCGCTATTATCTGAGCGAGCGCTGACGTCTTCCAAAGCCCCTCCTTCAGGGGAGGGGCTTTAAGTAAGTTGCCCTCTTTCCTCACCATGGTTAGGAAGCCGCTCCTTCTACCGGGGCACCTCTCATGACGGACCATCCCCTTGTCGGCATCATCATGGGCAGCGCGTCCGACTGGGACACGATGCGCCATACCGCCGACATCCTTGCCGAGCTCGGCGTGCCGCATGAGAGCAAGGTGGTGTCGGCGCACCGCACCCCGCAGCGTCTCTATGACTATGCGGCCCATGCCGAGGTGCGCGGGCTCAAGGTGATCGTCGCGGGCGCCGGAGGCGCGGCGCATCTGCCCGGCATGGCCGCCGCGATGACTCATCTGCCGGTGCTCGGCGTGCCGGTCGAATCCAAGGCGCTGAAGGGCCTGGATAGCCTCTACTCGATCGTCCAGATGCCCGGCGGCATCCCCGTCGGCACGCTTGCGATCGGCAAGCCGGGCGCGAAGAATGCGGGGCTGCTCGCCGCTGCGATCCTCGCCACGCATGACGCACTGCTGGCCGAGCGCCTCAAGAAATGGCGTGCCGCGCAGACCGACGCCGTGGTGACCGACCCCGAATGACCGGCTCCAGGACTCCGCTGCCCCCCGGCTCGACAATCGGCATCCTCGGCGGCGGCCAGCTCGGGCGGATGCTCGCGGTGGCGGCGGCGCAGCTCGGCTATCGTACCCAGGTCCTCGCCCCCGACGCCGAAAGCGTCGCCGCGCAGACCGCCTCAAGCTTCACCCGCGCCGATTATCACAGCCGCATCGTCCTGGACGAGCTTGCCGCATCAGCCGATGTCGTCACCTACGAGTTCGAGAATATCGCGATCGAGCCGATCCGTTATCTCGCGACCCGGCTGCCCGTGCACCCGGCGCCGGCCGCGCTCGAGGTCGCGCAGGACCGGGCCACCGAGAAGAGTTTCGTCGACGGGCTCGGCGGCCGCACCGCCCCGTGGCGCAAGGTCACGACCCTTGACGAGCTGAAGCAGGCGCTGGCCGAGATCGGCGCCCCCGCTATCCTGAAGACGCTTCGGCTCGGCTATGACGGCAAGGGCCAGGTCCGTATCCGCACCGCCGGCGAGGCGGAGGCCGCCTGGGCCGAAATCGGCGAGCGTCCGGCGATCCTCGAAGGCTTCGTCACCTTCAGCCATGAATTCTCGATCATCCTCGCCCGCGGCGCGGATGGCGAGATGGTCAGCTATCCGCCGCCCTGGAACGAGCATGTCGACGGCATCCTCGCCCGCTCCTCGCTCCCCGCGCCCGCCGAGATCGCGCGGATATGGTTCTCGAACTGGGAGGTGACGGCGCCTTCGATCGTCCAGTGCCCGGAATTGTGCACGCGGGGCGCCATTTCGTTGAACACCGGCCCGTCCGCCCCGGCGAAGAATTCCAGCGTCAGCACGCCGACATAATCGAGCGCCTCGGCAACGCGCCCGGCGAGCGCGGCGGCCTCGCCCCATTGCGACGCCACCTGCGCCGGCGCGGGCAGGGTGGAGCGCGCCAGCACGCCATCGACGTGCTCGTTCCACGGCGGCGGATAGCTGACCATCGCGCCATCCGCGCCGCGCGCTAGGATGATCGAGAATTCGTGCGAGAAGGGCACGAACCCTTCGATAATCGCCGGGCGCCCGCCGATCGCGTCCCACGCGGCATCCGCATCGCCAACCGCGCCGATCCGCACCTGCCCCTTGCCGTCATAGCCGAGCCGCAGCGTCTTGAGGATCGCGGGGACACCGATTTCGCCCAGCGCCTCATGCAGGTCGGCCAAACTCCCGACCTTGCGCCACGGCGCCGTGCGTCCGCCGAGCTTGCCGACAAAGGTCTTCTCGGCGGCACGGTCCTGCGCGATGGCGAGCGCCGCGGGGGCGGGATGCACCGGCACCTTGGTCGAGAGATAATCGATCGGCTCGAGCGCGATATTCTCGAATTCGTAAGTCACGACGTCCACCGCGTCGGCCAGTTCGTCGAGCACGATGCGGCTATGATAATCGGCACGGGTGAAGCTGGATGCGGTCTGCGCCGCGACGCTCTCGGCATCGGGCGCGAGAATGCGGGTGTGATAACCGAGCTGCGCCGCCGCTGCGCCGAGCATCCGGCCGAGCTGGCCGCCGCCGAGGATGCCGATCGTCGATCCTGGCGGGAGGACCTTCATGCAGGCTCCGCCGCCACGCTTTCGGTCTGCGCCGCGCGCCACGCTTTCAGACGTTCCGCGAGCAATGCGTCGCCGGTCGCCAGGATCGCCGCCGCCAGCAGCCCAGCATTCTTCGCGCCCGCCGGTCCTATCGCCAGCGTGCCCACGGGGACCCCGCCCGGCATCTGGACGATCGACAGCAGGCTATCCATGCCCTTCAGCGCCTTGCTCTCGACCGGAACGCCGAGCACCGGCAGATGAGTCATCGCCGCCACCATGCCGGGCAGATGCGCCGCGCCGCCCGCGCCCGCGACGATCACCTTGAGCCCGCGCAGCTCGGCTTGAGCGGCATAGTCGATCAGCCGCTGCGGCGTGCGGTGCGCCGACACGATCTTGGTTTCATAGGGGACGCCGAGCGCATCCAACGCGTCGGCGGCATGGCGCATCGTCTCCCAGTCGGAGGTGCTGCCCATGATGATGCCGACCAGAGGTTGCGTCATGCCCGGCGCCCTAGCGTCGGCGGGCGGGGAGAGCAACCGGTGTGACTATTCCGCCGTGGTCGGGTCGATCACGCTGCGCACCTCGGACACGGCGTTGGCCGGAAATCCGGCGGTCGCGGCATGCTCTCGGATCAACTCGGCGGAGGGCGCGCGGTAGATGCAGTAAATCTTGTTGTCGGTTACGTAGCTGTGCACCCACTGGATCTCCGGGCCCAGGCCGCGCAACACCGTGCACGAGGTTTGCGAGGCGCCCTTGAGGTCGGCGGGCGACGCGTCGCCGATCCCGGGCATGTCGCGTTCGATCACGAACTGGGGCATCGCGCGCATCTCCTGTGGTCGAGGGATATGCGGCGCGCAGCGGCAACCGGTCTAGGACGAATGCGTCACCGCTCGCGCAGATAGTAGCGATCGGTGGCGCGCAGCTCGTCGTCGAGCTGATAGACGATCGGCTGCCCGGTCGGGATTTCCAGCTCGGTGATCTCGTCGTCGGGTATCCCTGAGAGATGCTTGACCAGCGCGCGAAGCGAGTTGCCGTGCGCGGCGACCAGCACGCGCTTTCCGGCGCGCAGTTCGGGCGCGATCCGCTCCTCCCAATATGGCAGCACCCGGGCGATTGTGTCCTTCAGGCTCTCGGTCTGCGGGATCGGCACACCGTGATAGCGCGCGTCCTTGACAAGATCCCAGGGTGATCCTTCCTCGGGCAGCGGCGGCGGCACGTCGAAACTGCGGCGCCATATCTTGACCTGATCGTCGCCGTGCAGCGCGGCGGTCTCCGCCTTGTTCAGGCCGGTCAGCCCGCCATAATGCCGCTCGTTCAGTTTCCAGCTCTTTTCGGTCGGCAGCCACAGCCGCCCCATCGCCTCGAGCGCGAGGTTCAGCGTCTTGATCGCGCGCGATTGGAAACTGGTGAAGGTCAGGTCGAAGTCGAGGCCCTTGTCGCGCATCAGCTCGCCCGCCGCCCAGGCCTCCCGCGCACCCTGCTCGGTCAGGTCGATGTCCCACCAGCCGGTGAAACGATTCTCCAGGTTCCATGCCGACTGGCCGTGGCGGATCAGGACGAGGGTGGGCATGGGCGAGTTCCTTGCGGCGGGATCGCGGCGTCTGTAGCGAGTCCGCAGGGGCGCGGTAAAGCAGGAGAGACTCATGGCGATCGTGCGGCAGACCACCGTGTATCAGGGCCCCGGCGGCCCGTTTGAAGGCGTGATCGCCTATGACGACGAGGTCGAGACCACGCGGCCCGGCGTGATGATCGTCCCCAACGTGCTCGGCCAGAAGGAAGAGGACAATGCGAACGCCGAGAAGCTCGCGCGATTGGGCTATGTCGGCTTCGCGTGCGACGTGTTCGGGCAGGGCCAGCGCGGCAGCTTCGACCGGCCGGACTATGCCAAGCACATGGCGGCGCTGAACGACGATCGCGGATTGCTGCGCGACCGGTTGCAGGCCTCGCTCGACGC
>JBDSKT010000180.1:0-5573 GCA_039916765.1 Sphingomonas sp. | reverse complement strand
CGGCTATCGCCGTTCGCGATCGTCCAGGAAATTCGCCAATGGTTCGACGGGCCTCTGGTGCTCTCCGGGTCGATCGCGACCGGCGGCGCGGTTCTGGCGGCGCAGGCGATGGGCGCGGACCTGGCCTATATCGGCTCGCCGTTCATCGCCACCGACGAGGCTAATGCCGATCAACGCTACAAGGACGGCATAGTCGCGGGCAAGGCGGCGGACATCGTTTATTCCAACCTCTTTACCGGCGTGCACGGTAACTACCTGCGCCAATCGATCGAAGCGGCCGGCATGGATCCCGACAACCTGCCGGAGGGCGATCTCAAGACGATGGACTTCGGCACCGGGAACGGCGCCAAGCCCAAGGCCTGGAAGGAGATATGGGGGTCGGGTCAAGGTATTGGCGTGGTCGACAAGGTCGAAAGCGTCGCGGTACGCGTCGATCGGCTCGAACGGGAATATGCCGACGCACGGGCACGCCTAAAACTCTAGCTTTCGGGCCGTCGTTCTTGTTTTAGGCACCGGCGGCGCGCGCACCACCGTCCGGTCAGAATGCCGTTGCCAACCGCTCCTGCAGCGATCGCACCGCGCGCGACGGCGGCCGCGTTCCGGCCTGCGCGTCGTCGATTATCGCGACCCGTCGATGCAGTTCCATGCTGGATTCGATCAAGGCCCTCGCCGTCTTCGGCATCGCAGCCGTCGCGGCGGCGTCGCTGAGCGGTGCCGGGCCAAGCCGACGCGATGGATCGAGCGCGTCGCGCGCCGCCAACTCCCCTGCCTGCACCGCCCTCTGGGTCAGCAGCCAGGCGATGACGTGCATCAGCCGGGTCGTCACCTTGAGCGATTCGCAGCTGAACGACACGCGGGCGAGCGGGTCTAGCCTTTCGCGGTCCACGCGGCCGCCTTCGTCGAAATAACCGCGAGCCTCGTCGGCCAGCACCATGGCATCGACATATAACGTGTCGATCAGTCGGCGGTGTATCCGCGATTCGGTTTGTGGCGTCCCCTGCACAGTGCTGAAATGGCATAACGCGGTGCGGCCGGTTAGCCGAAAAGCGATGAACGGGTGGCTGCTACGTCCCAAACCGGATCACGCGATGATATCGGGGATCAACTGACCCTCCAACATCGAGATTTCGTCGCGCAACATCAGCTTGCGCTTCTTGAGCCGAGCGATCTGCAATTGGTCGGCCGAGCCGGTATCGCGCAACGCCGCGATCGCGGCGTCGAGATCGCGGTGCTCGACGCGCACGACGTCCAGCCGCTTGATTATCTGCGTTTCGTCCATCGTCATCCGATACCCGATAGGCTGGGCCATCCATTTCCTGGCTTGGGCTTGGCTGGGCTGGCGGGCAAACACAAGCCGTCGCGCAAATTGCCTCGGCACGGCGATTTCACCGATGATGGAGGAAGACAATCGGGCCCGTCCGTGTTCTACTCATCCACCCGCAACGAAACGTAGGAGAACGCATCCATGCAGACCGCGCACCACTCGGCTCTCGAAGCCAAGCACGCAGTCCTGGATCAGCAGATCGCGGACGAATCGCACCGGCCCCTGCCCGATACGGCGGCCCTGGCAGCGCTCAAGAAGCAGAAGCTCCGCGTGAAGGAAGAAATGGAACTGCTCTGACGGTCAAAAGCTGACCCCGACGTGGCGCTTACCGCGCCCGGCGGGGTTCAGCGCGAACGGCGGGGAAGCAGGATCGGCTTGACGAACACTGGCGTCCGCGACCCTCCGCCGACCGGTTTGCGCGCCATCATCGGGTCGATATCCCGATCGAACGCGACACCGATCCGACCCGCGGCCGACCACGCCACGATCCCCGATATGCCGCCAATCCCGCGTACGTCGAATTCGACCGCGACGCCTTGCGGCAGTCCGGCGGGATAGTCGGCCATCAGGCCGCCAGTCGATAGATTGCGCACCCGCACCTGTTGTGCGGGCGAGTCGCCCGCCACGCGCAGGCCCGCCATCAGGAAAAGGCTGTCGCGCGATTCCTGCCGGCCTTGTTCATCGATATCGTCGATGTCGCCGTTGAACGGTTCTTGAACTAGCTGACCCATGGCTGATGCGAGCGCGACCTCCGGCCTCGCTCTAACCAATAGAGTCTCTCCAACAGCTTAAGAAGCCGCGTGAAACTCAGTCCTCGCGCGAAACCTTTTCGTTGCGTTCGTGACGCTCCTGCGCCTCGACCGTCATCGTCGCGATCGGCCTCGCTTCTAGCCGCGCGAGCGAGATCGGTTCGCCCGTCACTTCGCAATAGCCATATTCCCCATCATCGAGGCGACGCAGCGCCGCTTCGATCTTGGCGATAAGCTTGCGCTGCCGGTCGCGGGTCCGCAGCTCGATCGACCAGTCGGTTTCGCTCGAGGCGCGGTCGGTAAGATCGGCCTCGCGCAACGAATCGACCTGCAGCTGCGACAGCGTTCCGGCCGCTTCCCGCAGGATGGCATCCTTCCACGCGAGCAGCTTGTCCCTGAAATAATCCCGCTGACGCGCGTTCATGAAAGGCTCGGCGCCGCTGGGCCGATAGCCATCGCTGCTGCCCGCGGGCGGATCGAAATTCGTGGATTCGTCCAATCGCTTCAAGACCGTCGCCATCCCCACTCTCCTTCGACCGTTGCGATGCTTTGCGCACCTGCTGCAGCCTGCCCCATGCGGCGGGCCTATAAACGCGCCGTCGGGCCGCGACAAGCAAGGCATTCAAGCATTTGTGCCATGGGCGCTTTTTTTGTGCGGTTCGGCGGTCGTCGGCGACCTCAGGATAGACGGAGACCGCACCAGAACCTTGCAGATAAGGCACCGACATCGATCGCCGTTAAGCAGTTACCTGTATCATGATGGCACATTAACTGAATAACACCCCTGCACACCGCGTGAATTCTCAATTATTACCAGGAAAGACTGGTTAACGCGCTTGCACTTAACGCTTTGTTGGTCACTCTCTCTCGATAGCGGTCAATGGCCGTAACTGAACAAATCCGGCGGCAGTTCGGGGCCGGTAGCGAAAGAGCAAAACGATGTCTGTGCGGATGGCCCTTGCAAAACTTTGCGCCTGCGCTTGCGGCGGCGCGCTCGTCGGCGGTGGCGCGGTTCACGTCGCCGAAGTCTCCCACGCGCGGCACTACGTGCAGAAACGAATCGTGCAGCACAAGAAGGTGGTCCTGGCGCAACGCGGGTCGCGCGTGCGGCGCATCGTCACCACGACTCGCGTCACACCGCCCCCGGCCACGATCGTATTGACCAGCCAGGGCGCGCCGATTCCCTTGCCACCCAGCTACGGCGGCGGCGAAGGATTCTCTGGAGGTGGCGGAGCCGCCGTGCTTGGCGGCAGCGGTGGGTTTGGCGGCGGCGGCTTCTTCGCTGGCGGTTTCTTCGGCGGTGGCGGCAGCGGGGGCAGCGGCGGGATCGTGATTTCCTCGACCAGCAGCGGCGGCTCGACATCCTCGGGCGGTTCATCGACCAGCGGCGGTTCGACCTCCAGCAGCACCGGCGGTTTCTCGTCCGGCAGCACTTCCTCCAGCTCGAGCGGGTCGATTTCTTCGGCCAGCGGCGGCTCGGGCGGCTCATCGACCTCGACCAGCACCGGCGGATCCTCGTCGAGCGGGAACGTGTCGTCATCCTCCTCTTCCAGCGGCAACGTCTCTTCGTCCTCAAGCGGCAACGTGTCCTCGTCCTCGAGCGGCAACGTCTCGTCGGCATCGAGCAGCATGGGCTGGAGCAGCAACGGTTCGTCCTCCTCGAGTAGCTCGTCGAGCGCCTCCAGCTCGGCAAGTTCGGCGAGCAGCAGCGGCAGCACCGGATCGAGCGGCGGGCCGCCGACCCCGGTGCCGGCGCCTCCGATGGTGCTACTGTTCGGCGCCGCGGCGGCCGCGCTTGTCGCCCGCAAGCGTTTTGCCAAGCGCACCGCGCTCGCCGTCTGATCCTCGCACGCCGCCGCCTCGCGCGGCGGCGGGTTGCGCCGTCACCGTGTCGCCGCCATAGCACGGCCTTATGCACGATATCCGCTCGATCCGTGACAATCCCGCCGCGTTCGACGCGACGCTCGCGCGGCGCGGGCTGGCGCCGGTTGCCGGCGCGCTCGGCCTGCTCGACGAAAAACGTCGCGCGCTGATCACCGAGGCGCAAGCCGGACAAGCGCGCCGCAACGAGGCATCGAAGGCGATCGGCGCGGCAAAGGCGGCGAAGGACGAGGCAACGGCAAACGCGCTGATGGCGGAGGTCGCCGCGCTCAAGGAACGCCTCCCCACCATCGAAGCCGAGGAAAGGGCGCTTGGCGACGAACTGACCGCCGCGCTCGCCGCGCTTCCCAACCTCCCGCTCGCCGACGTGCCCGAGGGCGCCGACGAGCATGACAACGCGTTGGTCCACCAAATCGGGTCGATCCCGGCCTTCGCCTTCGACGCGCGCGAGCATGATGCGATCGGCCCGGCGCTCGGCATGGATTTCGAGACCGGCGTCGCGCTGGCCGGCGCGCGTTTCACGCTGCTGCGCGGGCCCGTTGCACGGCTGTACCGGGCGCTCGGCCAGTTCATGCTCACCACGCTGGCGCGCGATTTCGGCTACGAGCAGGTCGTGCCGCCGTTGATGGTGCGCGACGAGATCATGTTCGGCACCGGGCAGTTGCCCAAGTTCGCCGAGGATTCGTTTCGGACGACCGATGGCCGCTGGCTCATCCCGACCGCCGAGGTGTCGCTGACCAACATCGTCCGCGAGAGCATCCTTGCCGAGGACGAACTGCCGCTCCGCCTGACCGCGCTCACCCCCTGCTTCCGGTCCGAAGCCGGCTCAGCGGGGCGCGACACGCGCGGCTTCATCCGCCAGCACCAGTTCGACAAATGCGAGATGGTGTCGATCGTCACGCCCGACCAATCCGAGGCGGAGCATGAGCGAATGACCGGCGCGGCGGAAGCCTTGCTCACCGTGCTGGGTCTGCCGTTCCGCCGGATGAAGCTGTGCACCGGCGATATGGGTTTTTCGGCGGCGCGCACCTACGATCTCGAGGTCTGGCTACCGGGGCAGCGACGCTACCGCGAGATTTCGAGCTGCTCGACCTGCACGGATTTCCAAGCGCGGCGGATGAACGCGCGCTATCGCCCGGCAGGCGAGAAGGCGACACGTTTCGTCCACACCCTCAACGGCTCGGGCCTGGCGGTTGGCCGCACGCTCGTCGCGGTGATGGAGAATTACCAGCAGGCCGATGGCGGAGTCGCGATCCCGGACGTGCTCGCACCGTATCTCGATGGATTGGACCGCCTGGAGCCGACACGCTGACGACGGTCCTGACACGCCGGTCGATGCTCGCTATGCTGGATGCCGGGCGGGCGTGAGGAGGGGGAATTGACGCGAGGGGGACGGCGGATCGTGGCGATGGGCATCGCCGCGTTGTTCACGACAGGATGCATTCCGCGCGACCCGCTGTTTGACGCGCCGCCGCCGCGGCGCGATGCTCCGGATGATCGCCGCCCGGATTATCCGCCACAGCGCCGCGCCGAACGATCCGACGACCCGTCGTCCGACCGTTACGAACCGCAACGCGTCGATGATGACGGCCAGCGGGATGATCGCCGCGCCGATCCAG
>JBDSKT010000179.1:0-6973 GCA_039916765.1 Sphingomonas sp. | reverse complement strand
TGTCGGCAACCTTGGCCTGCATCAGCTGGAACGCGCCGATCGGCTTGCCGAACTGTTTGCGCTCGCGAAGGTACGGCAGCACCACGTCGAGACACGCCTGCATAATGCCGAGCTGGATTCCGGCGAGCACGGTGCGCTCGTAATCGAGCCCCGACATCAACACGCCGACTCCGCCGTTGACCGGACCCATCACATTCTCTTCCGGCACCTCGCAATCGTCGAAGTCGAGCTCGGCGGTCGGCGATCCGCGCATCCCCATCTTGTCGATCTTCTGTCCGATCGAGAAACCCGGCATGTCCTTCTCGATCAGGAACGTGGTGATGCCGCGCGACCCCTCTCCGGTCTTGGCATAGACCACCAACGTGTCGGCATACGCCGCGTTGGTGATCCAGAATTTGGTGCCGTTGAGCACGTAGCCCCCCTGCACCTGCTCGGCCCGGAGCTTCATCGAGACGACGTCGGATCCGGCCCCGACTTCCGACATGGCGAGGCTGCCGACATGTTCACCCGAGACGAGCTTGGGCAGATACTTTGCCTTCTGCTCGGGCGACGCCCAGCGGCGGATCTGGTTGACGCACAGGTTCGAATGCGCACCGTACGAAAGTCCGATCGAAGCAGAAGCGCGACTCACCTCCTCGCACGCAATGACATGCTCGAGATAGCCAAGGCCGAGCCCGCCATATTCCTCTTCGACCGTGATGCCGTGCAACCCAAGCTCGCCCATTTGCGGCCAGAGCTCGACCGGAAACCAATCCTCGGCGTCGATCTTCGCGGCGAGCGGCGCGATCTTGTCGGCTGCGAAGCGCTGCGTCGTTTCGCGGATCATGTCGGCGGTTTCGCCCAGTGCGAAATCGAGTGCCATGTCCATTCATCTCTCCCGCAAGCCGGTTTCGTCTGTTACGACCGCCCTAGACGAGCCAAGCGGGGGTGCCAATGTCGGGTGGATTGTTGCGCAAAAAAACGATCGTGACGGGCGATCAACAGCCGATAGAACAGCGTCTCGCGCGCACGCTGTCCTGGCCGCACCTCGTTGCGCTCGGGGTCGGCGCGATCGTCGGCACCGGTATCCTGACGCTCATCGGCGTTGGGGCGGACCGGGCGGGACCGGCGGTACTGGTCAGCTTCATCGTCGCCGGCGCGATCTGCGCATGCGCCGCGCTTTGCTATGCCGAGATGGCGACGATGATTCCGGCCTCGGGCAGCGCCTACACCTACAGCTATGCCGCGCTCGGCGAGATCATCGCCTGGGTCGTCGGGTGGAGTCTCATCCTCGAATATTCACTGGTCGTCTCCACCGTCGCGGTCGGCTGGTCGGGTTATGCGGTCGGGTTCCTCCACGGGCTAGGGGTCGACTTGCCCGACGCGATGACCCACGGGCCGACGACCACCGGCACGTTCGGTA
This sequence comes from Sphingomonas sp., assembly GCA_039916765.1. GTDB lineage: Bacteria > Pseudomonadota > Alphaproteobacteria > Sphingomonadales > Sphingomonadaceae > Sphingomonas. The sequence continues at coordinate 5,571 of JBDSKT010000179.1, read as the reverse complement.
TCAACGCACCCGCAGTATTCATCATCGCCGTCGTCGCCGGTCTGCTGACGCTTGGCACCAGGGAGAGCGCGCGGATCAACACCGCGCTGGTCTTGATCAAGATCGTCACGCTGGCCCTGTTCGTCGCCGTCGCGCTGCCGCATTTCGACGCGGCGCACCTCCATCCCTTCGCGCCGTATGGCTATGGCAGCACGACGGGCGAGGGCGGCGTGAAACTCGGCGTGATGGGCGCCGCCGCGATCATCTTCTTCGCCTTTTACGGCTTCGATGCGATCTCCACGGCGGCCGAGGAAGCCAAGAACCCCGACCGCGATCTGGCCATCGGCATCGTCGGGTCGATGGTCGCGTGCACCATCATCTACATGGTGGTCGCCGCCGCGGCGGTCGGCGCGGTGAAGTTCGACGTGTTCGGCAAGAGTGCCGAGCCGCTCGCGCTGATCCTGCGCTCGCTCGGCCAGCCCGGCGTCGCTACGGTCGTGGCTGCGGCTGCGGCGATCGCGTTGCCGACCGTCATCTTGGGCTTCCTTTACGGCCAGAGTCGCATCTTCCTGGTGATGGCGCGAGACGGCTTCCTGCCGCCGGCGCTGGCGCGAATTTCCACCCGCGGCACGCCGGCTCGGATCACGCTCGTCACCGCGACCTTCGTCAGCATCATCGCCGCGCTGACGCCGCTCGACGTGATTGCCAGCCTCGCCAACGCAGGGACGCTATGCGCCTTTATCGCCGTCGCGACCTGCGTGCTTGTCCTGCGCCGTCGCGATCCCGATGCACGGCGACCGTTTCGTACGCCGCTGGCCTGGATCATCGCCCCCGCGGCGATCCTCGGATGCTTGTATCTGTTCACCAGCTTGCAGGTGATTACGCAGGAATCGTTCGTGATCTGGAACGCGATCGGGCTGGCGGTATATTTCGTTTACGGCCGCGCCCGAGCCACCGTCGCGCGCTGATGTCGGCGGCGAAGGAGGGCGAATCGAACATCGTGCTGTTCGCCGCGCTTGCGGCGAACCTTGGCATTGCCGTTGCCAAGTTCGTCGCGGCGGCGATCACCGGTTCGTCCTCGATGCTGACCGAAGGGGTGCACTCGGTCGTCGACAGCCTCAATCAGGTCCTGTTGCTTTACGGGCAGCGCCGTGGCCGCAAGCCGCCCGACGCGGACCATCCGTTTGGCTATGGTCGCGAACTGTATTTCTGGAGCTTCGTCGTCGCGATTCTGATCTTCGCGGTCGGCGCGGGCGTGTCGGTGTTCGAGGGATGGGCCCATATCGAAAATCCCGCGCCGCTCGACAGCCCGTTGATCAATTACATCGTTCTGGTCGTCGCCTTCGTGATGGAGGGCGGGTCGTGGTGGGTGGCGATGCGGGAGTTCTCCGCCGCCAACAAGGGTTCGGGCTGGTGGCAGGCAGTCCGCCGTTCGAAGGATCCGGCGGCGATGATCGTCCTGTTCGAGGATTCGGGAGCCCTTGCCGGGCTGGTCATAGCCGCGATCGGCGTGTGGGCGAGCCACCATTGGAACGACGCGCGGATCGACGGCGTGGCCTCGATCGCGATCGGGCTGTTGCTCGGCCTCATCGCTGCGCTGCTCGCGCGCGAAGCCAAGGGCCTGTTGATCGGCGAGGGCGCCGATCCGGCGGTCGTCGCGCAAGTTCGCGCGATCGTCGATCGCTATCCCCAGATCACCGCGGTCAACCACGTCCGCACGATCCATACCGCCCCGGCCAGCGTGTTCGTCGCGATCAGCGCCGATTTCCGCGACGACCTCCCCATGGGCGAAGCCGAGCTTTTGATCGAGCGGATCGAGTCCGAACTCAAGGCGACGGTTCCCGCGCTATCGTCGATCTACATCCGCCCCGAACGTCAGGAGGATGCCGCGACGCTGCCGGGCATGGGAGACCGGAAATGAGCCCAGCCGCTGACCGATCGGCATAGTATTATTTGGCTGGCGCGGGGGTCAGCTCGACCACGTCGAGTAGCGACTCGAAGCGCGGCGAGGGTAGCATCAGACGCCAGCGCCTGACGCCGATCCGCTCGACGAATCCTGCCATGTCGCGCGACGTGTCCTGGCCATAATTCATCGGCTTGGTTTCGTCCCCCAGCATCAACGTGCCCAGAAACACCGATCGCGCCGGAGTGTCCTTGAACACCAAGCCGAACGGCCGCTGCGGTCCGGCGATCTTGTACAGCCTGGACATGCCCCCCTCATCGTCGATCTGGCAATCGACCGCTGGATAGAATGTGAAGTCCTGCATCGCCGGGCCATTCGCGCCGATCTTGAACACGCGGCAGCGATAGCGGCCGGGCGGCGGTGTAGCGCCATCGGGCAGCGCGCGATCGGGGTCGAACAAGGCGCCCTGTGCGGCAATCAGCGGTCCCTTGCCCGCCGTCCGCGCCTTGGCGAACGCGGCCGTCCAGGCCGTGCGCCAGTTGCTCAGCCGATCGCGATCGGCGGAGGTGACGATCTGCCGCCAATCCGATTTCGCCGACGCCGATGCGGTATGCCGTGCGCGGTGCGCCCAGCCGGACGACGCGGTGGCGGCGCACAACAGCAGGGCGATGATGGTTCTATTCAAGCGACCGCGTCTTTCGTGTTCCGACGCGAGACTAGCACGCGTCAGGCCGCCGTCCACCCGCCATCGACAGAGAGGTTGGCGCCAGTGATCGCCTTGGCTTCGTCGCGGCACAGGAACAACGCCAGCGCGGCGACCTGCTCGGGCGTGACGAATTGCTTGGTGGGCTGAGCGGCGAGGAGCACGTCGTTCATCACCTGCTCGCGGGTCAATCCGCGCGACGCCATCGTATCGGGAATCTGGGCTTCGACCAGCGGCGTCCAAACGTATCCGGGCGAGATGCAATTGACCGTGACGCCATCGGTCGCCGTCTCTAGCGCGATCGCCTTGGTCAGCCCGGCAATGCCGTGCTTGGCCATCACGTACGCCGATTTGTTAGGGCTTGCGACCAGGCTGTGCGCCGATGCCGTGCTGATGATCCGTCCCCACTTCGCTGCCTTCATGTGGGGCACCGCAGCTCGCACCGCATGCCACGCCGAAGACAGATTGATCGCGATGATCGCGTCATATTTGTCGGTCGGGAAATCCTCGATCTTCGACACGTGCTGTATGCCGGCATTGTTGACCAGAATATCGGGTCCGCCGAGTTCGGCATGGCAGCGCGCGACCATCGCCTCGATCGCCCGCGGATCGGTCATGTCCGCCGCGTCGTACAACGCGCGTGCGCCGCTCGCGCGTTCCAGCCCGGCGCGCTCGCCTTCGATCGCCTCCCGGTTGCCGAAGCCGTTGATCATGACGCTCGCGCCCTCGGCGGCGAAGGCCTTGGCGTAAGCAAGCCCAATTCCCGACGTCGAGCCGGTGACGATCGCGGTCCTGCCTTTCAGAAACATCGCTTATTCCCTCTGGTCCGGTTTGACGTCCTGCTCCTGCCCGCCACGACGCGCGCTTGCAACCACCGGCGCGTCCGCGCATTCATGCACCTGACCGATCCACCGGGGGACAACACCATGCGGCTCGACGATTTCGATCCCAACATCAATGTCGAAGATCAGCGCGGGCAAGGTGGCGGCTTTGGCGGTGGGGGCGGGGGCGGCGGCCTGTTGTTCGGGCTCATCCCGTTGGTGTTCAGCCGCTTCGGCTGCGGCGGCGTTGCGGTGCTGTTGGCCGCGTTCGCCCTCTTCGGGGGCGGGCTCAATCTGTTTCACGGCGCCGGCAGTCAAGTTGGCGCACCCACCGCGCAGGTCGGCCGATCAGGCAGCGACGCCAGGTCGAGTTGCGGCGTGGATGCCGAGAGCAAGGCTGCCTGCAACGCGTTCAGCTCGGCCGACAAGACCTGGGCGACGATCTTTCAGCAGAACAACCGCGATTTCGCCGCGCCCAAGCTGGTCTTTTACGGCGGAAATGGCCAGTCCGGATGCGGCGCCGCGCAAAGCGCGATGGGGCCGTTCTATTGTCCCCAGGATCAAGGCATCTACCTCGACACCAGCTTCTTCAACGAACTCGCCAACCGTTTCGGAGCGAAGGGCGATTTCGCGCAGGATTACGTCATCGCACACGAATTCGGCCACCACATCCAGAAGCTGATGGGCATCTCGGATCGCGTCGCGAACGCGCAGCGCGGCGAGGGTCAGGTTGAGGGGAACCGCGATTCGGTGAAGCTGGAGCTTCAGGCTGATTGCTTCGCCGGCGTGTGGGCCGCGGCGAACAAGGACCGCATGGAGCCAGGCGATGTCGAGGAAGGCATGACCGCCGCAAACGCCATAGGCGACGACACGCTGCAGAAGGAAACGCAGGGCACCGTAGTGCCGGACAGCTTTACCCACGGCACTTCGGCGCAGCGCATGGCTTGGCTGCGCAAGGGCATGGAGACGGGCGATCCGGCGCAGTGCGACACGTTCAATAGCGCGACCTAAGGCAGCGGGGGTGGTGTGCACCCGGCTTGGCTCAACTCGTCAGCCTGTCTCAGCCATAAGGTCGTTCGTTCCCGAGGTTCAAGGCGGCGAGTGCGGGGTCGATGACGCGCCCCGGGGTGCAGGTGGCCCGCTGCCACGGCGCGAACGGGAGCAGCATCGCCTCGAGCCGCTCGACCAGGTCGAACAGGGTGTGTCGCGACAATGCAAAGCCCGGCTCCCCCTCGAAATGGCGGCGCAGGCGCCGCGCCAGCGCTTCCTTGCGCACGCAGCTTTCGCCCGAGAAGCGCGCCAGGCAGACGGCGTAGCCGCCCTTCGTCCAATCGCTCCATTCGGTTAGCGCGCAGCGCGTCGCCGCATCGGTATCGAACACTCCACCCGGAAACGCGTCCGGGAAAGCGCCCGGCGCCAGCGGCTCGGCGCGCAAGGCATCGACGAAATCGGCGACGAAATGGGTCTGGTTGGCACGCACCGCGGTATCGATCGACCCACCATTCAACATGCAAAGCAGCGCGCGCCTGCCCCACCAGACCGCGGCCGGCGCAAACCATTGCTCTGCGTCGTGCGGCAATATATCCGGATCGCCACCCAACGCGCTCCACCAGCCATGTCCGGAATCGCGCTGCCCGGCATAGATCGCACCTGGCAGCGCGCCCGCCGCGATCAATTGCCTTACGGTATGGGGCGGCCCGCCAATCCGCGCGCAGAACGGCACGAACGGCAGGAACCAGCGACGGACGTAATCATGGGGATGCATGTCGTCATTCTAGGTCCTGCCCCAAGACGACGCTTCCATGAAAATCGTAATGTGCCTGTCGCCTGAGAGCGACCGCTCAGACCTTGACGAGCATCTTGCCCATGTTCCCGCCGCTGAACAGTCCAAGGAAGGCATCGGGCATAGTTTCCAGCCCGTCGTGGACAGTCTCTTCGCTGTTCAGCTTCCCCGCTGCCAGCCAGCCGCCCATGTCCCGATAGAATTCCGCCGCGCGGTGCATATGGTCGCTGACCAACAATCCTTTCATCGTCATCCGCATGCCGATCAGCCGCGCAAGGTAACGCAGCTCGGTCGGCTTGCCGTCGTTGTAGATGTCGATCATCCCGCAGATCGCAAATCGCGCGTGGAGTTTGCCCATCGCGAGCGCCGCATCGAGATGCTC
>JBDSKT010000178.1:0-2549 GCA_039916765.1 Sphingomonas sp. | reverse complement strand
TTGAGCATCTCGCGCCCGACATTGCCCGTCGCGCCAGCGACGACGATCCGATAACCCATGACGACACTCCGCTTTGCTGCGCTGCCACATAGCGCCGCGCGGACCGCCTTGCCAGCAAGCTTTGCCGCGCCCGTCTATTTGGCCGGCTTGTCCTTCACCTCGCGGTCGAGGAAGCCGAGGATTGTCGTCCAGACATGAACGTCGCGCACGGCGGCGTGGGTCTTGCCGGGGTAGAACATCATCTCGAACGGGCGGTTCTCGGCCTGCATCTTGGCGGCGAAGGCGGTCGAGTTCTCGAACACCACATTATCGTCCGACATACCGTGGATCAGCAGCAGCGGATCGACGATCTTCGCCGACTCCTGCAACGCGTCGGAGCTCGCATAAGCCTTCGCGTCCTTGTTCGGATCGCCCATGTAACGCTCGGTGTAGTGCGTGTCGTACAGTTCCCACTTGGTGACGGGCGCGCCTGAGACGCCGGCGGCATAGACGCCCTGGTTCGCCTCCAGCATCTTGAGCGTCATGTAGCCGCCGTACGACCAGCCATAGATCGCCACCTTCGACGGATCGACGAACGCCTGGCGCTTGATCCACGCCGCGCCGGCGAGCTGGTCGTCCACCTCGACCGTTCCCATCGCGCGGTAGATGTGATCCTCGAATGCCTTGCCGCGATTATACGATCCGCGATTGTCGATCTGGAAATAGACCCAGCCCTGGCTGACCAGATACTGCGCCAGCGGGTTGCGCCACGCGCGCGTCACCTGCTGCCCGGTGCCGGGGCCGCCATAATGTTCGAAGAACACGGGATATTTCTTGCCTGCGACGAGGGGCGGCGTGATCATCTCGTAATAGAGCGCGGTGCCGTCCGCCGCCTTGAACGTCCCGAAGGTCGTCGGCCGGTGCGCCTGGATATAGGGGTAATAGGGGTGGCCGGCGCCCACGGCGTTCTGGTTGATCCATGACACGCGCTTGCCCGAAGTATCGGCGAGATAGGTCTGCGCGGGCTGATCGGTGTTCGAGCGCGTGACGATGATCCGGCTCGCCGCCGCGTCCATCGTGGCGGTGTTCCACCAGCCGAGTTCGGTCAGGCGGGTGACCACGCCGGGATGCGCGATATCGACCGCATAAAGATGCTGCTCGAGCGGGCCATCCTTGTTCGCGGTGAAATAGAGCCGCCCCTTCGCCTCGTCGAAACCGACCACGTCCTGCACCACCCAGTCACCGCTGGTCAGCGCGGTCCATTTGCCCTTCGCAAAATGGTACAGGTGACCGTATCCGGTTCGCTCGGAACGCCAGATCAGGCTCCCATCCTGGAGCGGCCGGAGCGCCTCGGTGAGATTGATCCAGCTGCGCGGGCCAGATTTTTCGGTGAACAGCACGGTCGATTTGCCGGTGACGGGATCGACCTGGAGCATATCGAGCATCTTCTGGTCGCGGCTCTCGCGCTCGACCAGCAGCGTCCGCCCGTCGGGCGTCCAGTTGACGCGCGTGAGATAGATATCGGTTTCCCGGCCCAGATTCACTTTCACGCGGGCAGTGCCGTCCGCGTTCATGACATAAAGATCGACGAGGGCGTTGGGCGTCCCGGCAGCGGGATAGCGCTGCGCGAACACCTTCGTCCCGTCGGCGCCGATCGCAGCGCGCGTGACCACGCCGACCGGCGCGTCGTCGAAACGCTCGACCGCGATGCGCCGGTCGTCGGGCGACCACCAATAGCCCGTGAGGCGGTGCATTTCCTCCTGCGCGACGAATTCGGCCTCGCCCCAATGCACCGTGCCGCCGCCGTCCTGCGTCACCGCATGCGCCTCGCCGCCGCCAAGCGGCTGGACGAACAGATTCTGGTCGCGAACGAAGCTGACAAAGGCGCCGCGGGGCGACACGACGGGGTTGAGTTGCCCGCCGGGGTGGTTGGTCAGCCGCCGTGTCTTGCCGTCGAGCGTCGCGAGGTAAAGATCGCCATCGAGCGGCACGAGGATCGATTTGCCGTCCGGCGCCCAATTGTACGTCACGATACCCGTTTGCGCCGCGATCCGCGCGCGCTCGCGCTGCATCTTCTCGGCCTCGCTGAGCTCGGCGCCGGTGCCCACCTTCTTCGAATCGACCAGCATTCGTTCGATGCCGGTGCGCGTGTCGAGCGCCCACAGGTCGAACCGGTCCTTCTCGTCCGCGCGCGGCTTGAGCGACGTGAGCAACGTGCCGTCCGGCGACAGCTTGAGCGCGCGGGGCTGCGGCCCGGCGAGGTCGGGGCTGACGAACAGGCGTTGGAGCGTGAGCGGTCTTTGCGCCGTGGCGGCCTCAGCGGCGGCGGGCGGTGTGGCGGGGTCAGCCGCCATGCCGGGCGCTCCCATCGTCGCCAGCATCACGCCGGCCAGCAGCCAGCCCTTCCGCACGCATGTTTTCGGCAAGCCCCATCTCCGATCCCGATTGTTCTTGCGCCGCGCGGATGGCGACGACCGGGTGTGTTATCGCCGTGTGGCGGGGCGAGGTAAAGGGGTTGGGTGGCGGTACGGAGAAGATGCCGGTCTGCGGCAGGCCGAAACTTCACACTG
>JBDSKT010000177.1:0-9972 GCA_039916765.1 Sphingomonas sp. | reverse complement strand
GCCAGAGCGCGGCGAATTTGCCCAGCGAATAGGCGCCCCGCAACTGTGCGAACATATGCACGGGCGGGATGAGCATGGCTGTGAGTGACAGGAACACAGCACCGGCGCCAAGCTTTCCGGCGACGATCAACAGCGTTGCTAGCAGCATCATGAACGACAGGCTGTAGGTGACGAAAATCGTGTGGTCATAAAGCTTGTAACGACGCCGCCATAGGAACAGCAGCGCGACGAACGGCACTGAAATGGGAATCAGCGCCCAGCTATATTTGTAGGCGCTCGATTGAAGCTTGTAGAGCGCAAGGCCCGGATTGGCATTCGCCTTATCGACCCCGTGATCGAACGACGCCCAGCCCGTTTTGATGCCCGTGAAAAAAGAAACCTCCGGTACGTCCTTGCCCGTAGCGAGCGCGACACGGGTCGTCCGCATATGGGAGATGGAGCTGCGAAGTTCGATTAAATCGTCCCCATCGCCGTCATTATCATTGCGGGAAAGCTTGAGCTGGCCACGTCGAAGAGCCTGCTGCGCGCTCGCGATATTCCGATCGAGCTTCGCGATCCGTTCCTGCCGGGTCTGCGGGGTATTCTCGGGAACCTCGAATTCGCCGGCAAAGGTGTGGATCGTCGCGAACATCAGGAAGACGATGAACAGGAACAGCGCGAGCGGCGAGACGAAACGCGCGCGCTCGCCGGCGATGTAGCGCCGCGTCAGCGCACCCGGATGGCGGAGCAGCATCGGGACGGTGCGCCAGATCTTGCCCTCGAAATGGAACGCGCCGTGGAGCAGGTCATGGCCGATCGAGGCGATCGAACGGTGGACGTGCCCGCCTTGCCCGCAGGCGTGGCAAAATTCGCCGATCAATCTGGTGTCGCAATTCAGGCACAGTCCGTGCTCGCCGGCGTGACTGCCATCCTCGCCCGCCCGCGGCTCGATGGCGCGACCGAGCAGCGCTCCGCTCGCGATATCGCCGGCCGCTTCAAATCCCCCGCTCATGGCGTCTCCGATAACGTTTGCAACGCTCGACCGCGATAGGTGTTTGGCGGAAGGAATACACCTGCTATTTCGCCCGGCATGGTTCTCGCAACTAACTTCGGCACAGAGCTCGACAGCCCAAACGTCCTGCTGAACGCCTCGGCTCAGTTTGCTGGCGGCGGCGAGCTAATGCTTGGGGCGGAGATCGGCATATCCACCAGCTGCCTTCATGCGCGTGCGCCGGTCCCGCTCAATGTCCTGACGACATACAAACACGCCCGTTATGGCACGCGCCAGGTTCGGCCTTGACCCGCATCGGCCTGCTTGGCGGCTCGTTCAACCCGGCACATCGCGGGCACCGGGCGATCAGCCTCGCCGCGATCCGCTCGCTCGGGCTGGACGAAGTGTTGTGGCTGGTATCGCCGGGAAATCCGCTGAAGGGCGAGGCGGCCGACATGGCGCCGCTCACAGTCCGGCTCGCCTCGGCACGGGCAATGGCGCGCCGCGCGCCGATCCACGCGACCGACATCGAGGCGCGACTGGGCACGCGGTATACCGCCGATACGGTCGCCGCGCTGATCCGCCGATACCCGAGGAACGACTTCATCTGGTTGATGGGCGCCGACAATCTCGCGCAATTCGACCGGTGGCGCCGCTGGCGCGATATCGCGCGCGCGATCCCGATTGCGGTGATCGCTCGGCCGGGGTATGAGGGTCTTGCCCACGCGGCCCCCGCGATGGGTTGGCTGCGGCGCTTCATCCGGCCCGCGACCACGGCGAAGAATTGGACGACGTGGAGATTGCCGGCACTCGTGCTGTTGCGTTTTTCCCCAGACCCGACTTCAGCGACCCGGCTGCGTTCAGCCGATCCCGCATGGCAGCGCCGCTTTCGCCGCCGTAACCAGTCAACTTAGGAACCCTCTTTGCCCTCATCTTCTTCCGTTATCCGTGCGACCGACCCCGATGAGGTGGAGGCGCTGCACAAGCTCGTGCTCACGTCGCTCGACGACGACCAGGCGGTGGATACGATCTCGATCCCGCTCGCCGGCAAGAGCAGCATCGCCGATCACATGGTGATCGCCAGTGGCCGTTCGACCCGGCAAGTCGCCTCGATGGCGCAGAAACTGTCCGAGAAGATCAAGGGCGAGCTCGGCCGCAGCACGCGGATCGAGGGATTGCCGACCGCCGACTGGGTGCTGATCGACGCCGGCGACGTGATCGTCCACCTGTTCCGCCCCGAAGTGCGCAGCTTCTATAACCTCGAGCGGATGTGGGCATTCGGCGATGCGCCACCCGCGCCCGCGCAGCCGACCGGCTAGGGCTTGCTCCTCCACGTCGTCGCGCGGGGGCGGATCGGGCGGTCGCCCGAGGCCGATCTGGTCGATCGTTATCTAAAGCGCATCGTCTGGCCGACGCGGGTCACCGAATTGCCCGAAACCGGCGGCAAGATGCCGTCCCTCGAGGGACAAGCGCGCGTCGTGATGCTCGATGAAAAGGGCGAGGCGCTCGGCTCGACCGCCTTTGCCGACAGACTGGGCCGCTGGCGCGACGAGGGGGTGCGTGAAACGCGCTTCATGATCGGCGCGGCGGATGGTTTCGACGACGCTGCGCGCGGCGGCGCCGATCTGCTGTTGAGCTTTGGCCGCGCGACATGGCCGCACCTTCTCGCCCGCGCGATGCTCGCCGAGCAATTGTGGCGCGCGACCAGCATCCTTGCCAATCACCCCTATCACCGCGAAGGGTAACGCGATGCGGGGAATGCGGGCAGCGATGGTAGGCCTGGCGGCGCTCGACATGCTCGGCTTCGCATCCTGGTCGGCGGCGCAGACCGCGCCCGATCCGCGCACCCGCCTTGCCGAGGCGCGTCAGCAGTCCGACGCGGCGGGAAGGCGCTCGGCACAGCTCGAGGCGGCGGCGGCGCGCGAGAAGGACCAGGCGCTCCAGGCGCGCCAGCAAGAAGCCGCGGTCGCTGCGCGGATCCAGCAGGCCGAAGCCGACATCGCGGCGGGACAGGCCCGAGTCGCGATCATCGACCGGCTGCTGCAAGATCAGCGTGCCCGGCTCGCGGCGCAGCAGGGGCCGGTGGTGCGTCTGCTCGCCGCGCTTCAGTCGCTCGCGCGACGCCCGGCGATGATCAGCGTTGTTCAGCCTGGCTCGGTCGATGATCTCGTTCACGTCCGCGCGGTTCTCGCCAGCACGATGCCGATCGTCCGCGCCCGCACCGCCGGCATTCGCGGCGACGTCGCCCGCACCCGTCAGCTTCAGGCCAGCGCCACGCTCGCCGCGCAGGCGCTTGCGGACAGTCGTACCGACCTCGAGACCCAGCGGCTCGCGCTGAACCGACTCGAGGCCGATCACCGTATGCGCTCACGCTCGCTTGGCCGCGATGCGCTGGTCGAATCCGACCGCGCGATCGCGCTCGGCGAGCGCGCGCGCGATATCGTCGATCAGATGGGTCAGCAGGGGAACGAGGCCCAGATCCGCGCCGCGCTCGCAGCCTTGCCCGGCCCGGTGCCGCGCCCTCCACGGCCCGGTGAGGTCGCCTCCGCCATCTCCGCGGTGGTGTGGCCGCGCGATGCGCCGCCATACAAGCTGCCGGTCGAGGGCAAGATCGTCATTGGCCTGGGCGAATTGTCGGATGCCGGGGTGCGTTCTCGCGGGGTGACGATCGCCAGCGCGGCGGATGCCGACGTCGTCGCGCCCGCGGCCGGCCGCGTTGCGTATGCAGGTCCGTTCCGCCGTTACGGCACGATCGTCATCATCGCCCATGGCGGCGGCTGGACGTCGCTGATTTCGGGCCTGGGCACGGCCGTCGTGCATACCGGCGAGCGTGTCGTGCAGGGTGGCGCGATCGGCCGCGCGGCGATGGGCGAGGATCCGCGTGTCACCGTCGAACTGCGCCGCCGCGACCGCGCCGTCGATATGACGCCGCTGGTCGGCTGAGCGCGTTCGTCGGGGCGCGTCCGTCGAGGCGATCCCCCGCTATGATCCAGTGCTGAATAGCGCTACGGTGGCGGCGACCCATTTTCTGACGGACCTGCAAGCTATGTCCCGTGCGTTTTTTCAGGCTACCGCGATCGTCGCCGCGCTCGCGCTCGTTCCCGTCGGTACGGGTGCGATGGCGGCGGTCGATACCAGCACCTATCGCGCGTTCGCGCCGTTCTTCGACGTGTTCAACCGCGTCAAGGCGACCTATGTCGACAAGGTCGATGACGCGACTCTGGTCAAGGGCGCGATCCAGGGCATGCTGGCCTCGCTCGATCCGCACAGCGCGTACGAAACCGGGCTCGATTACGACAATCTGAAGATCCAGACCTCGGGCAATTATGGCGGGCTTGGCCTGTCGGTCACGATGGAGGACGGCGCGGTCAAGGTCATCGCGCCGCAGGAGGATGGCCCGGGTGCCAAGGCGGGCATCAAGTCGGGCGATTATATAACACATATCAACGGAAAGCTGATCTACGGCCTGACGCTCGACGAAGCGATCACCCAGATGCGCGGCGATCCGGGCACCAAGGTCGCGGTGACCGTGATCCGTCCCGGCCGTCCGCTACCGATCCAGCTTGACCTGGTGCGCGAGCGGATCGTGCAGAAACCGGTCAAGTGGGACGTCAAGAACGGCGTCGGCATTCTCAACATCAACACGTTTTCGGAGACGACGAGCCGCGGCGTGATCGAGGGGATCGATGGGATCCGCAAGCAACTCGGGCACGATCCGTCCGGATACATCGTCGATCTGCGCGACAATGGGGGTGGCCTGCGCGACGAGGCGGTCGCGGTTGCCGACATTTTCGTCACATCGGGCGAACTGCTGTCGGAACGCGGTCGCGATCCGCGCGATATTGAGCGTTTCTATGCCGAATCGATGGTCCGCGGCGACCTCGCCCACGGTTTGCCGGTGATCGTGTTGACCAACGCCGGCACCGCCTCCGCCTCGGAGATCGTCGCGGGCGCCTTGCAGGACCATCACCGCGCGCTGGTGATGGGTGAGCGTTCGTTCGGCAAGGGATCGGTGCAGACGGTGTTCGATCTTGGTGACAATGCCGCGCTGCGCCTCACCACGTCGCGTTATTACACGCCGTCGGGTCGCTCGGTGCAGGAAGGCGGGATCCAGCCCGACATCGCCGTGCCGGAGATTTCCGATCCCGATTACAAGGAGCGCCCGGTATTCCGCGAGGACGACCTTCGCCGTCACCTGATCAACGAGGTCAAGGCCGACAACGCGGCATTGGAGCAGGACAGCAAGCCCGATCCGCGCTTCACGGCAACCCCGGCGCAGTTGAAGGCCAAGGGGATCGACGATTTCCAATTATGGTATGCGCTCCAGACGATCGGCCGCGCCGGCGTCGCGCCGGCGATGGCCAAGCGTTGAGCCAGCGATGATGCGCGATCGCTTCGCCACCGCCCGGCTGCTTGCCCTGATCGTCCCCGTGGCGCTGCTCGGCGGCGCGCTGGCGTTTCAGTATATCGGCGGACTGTATCCGTGCGAAATGTGCTGGTGGCAGCGTTACCCGCACATCGCGGCGATCCCGTTGGCGCTGCTCGCCTTCGTGGTGCCCGGATACCACACGCGTCGCGTTTTTGTTGCGCTCGCCGCGCTAGCCGTCGCGGTCAGTGGCGGGATCGGTGTCTATCACGCCGGGGTCGAATATCATTGGTGGCAGGGCGTGACCGAATGTACCTCGACGATCAGCGGGCATGGCGGCTCGGTCGATGACATGCTCGCGCGGATCATGAAGGCGCCGGTGGTGCGCTGCGACGAACCGCAATGGACGCTGTTTCACATCTCGCTTGCCGGGTTCAACGCATTGTTCTCGCTTGGCGGTGCCGCGACGGTGCTCGCCCTGCTGCGCGGGCGCCGCGCGTGACGACGTGGAAGCCGGGCGACCCGACTCGCGCGACAGAGGCGATGGTCCGTGTCGATCAGGCGGGCGAATATGGTGCGACGCGGATCTATGCCGGCCAGCTCGCGGTCATGGGCGATCGCTCACCCGCCGCGCGGACGATCGCGCGGATGGCGCATCAGGAGGAACGCCACCGCGCCTTCTTCGATGCGATGATGGCCCGGCGCGGGGTGCGTCCGACCGTGCTCCAGCCGTTCTGGAACGTCGCCGGCTTCGCGCTTGGCGTGGTGACCGCGGCGATCGGCCCCGAAGCGGCGATGGCCTGCACGGCGGCGGTTGAAACCGAAATCGACAAACATTATTCAGACCAGCTTCATGCGCTGGGCGATAGCGATCCTGAATTGACGGCGGCGATCGCCGATTTTCAGGCGGAGGAAGTCGAGCATCGCGATACAGCGCTGGCGGCGGGCGCGGAGCGCGCGCCGGCTTATCCGGTGCTCAGCGGATTGATCCGGCTAGGCTGCCGCGCCGCGATCGCGACGGCAAAACGGATCTGACCTTCGGGAGAGGTTACCGGTAATGATCAAGTTTCTCGTGCTTTCGCTGCTTGTTGCGGCCCCGGTCTCCGCGCAGGTTGCCGGGCCGGCCGCACCCGGCGCCAGCCCCGCGACCAAGCCCAGTACACCTGGCGAAGTGTCGAAGGAGGCGCCGGTCAACGGCGTGCTGACGCTCTATGGCAATCAACGTTGCCCAACCAATAGCGACGGCAACGAAATCGTCGTTTGCGTGCGCCGCAGCGCGCAGGAGCAGTTCCGTATCCCCAAGGAACTGCGTGAATTTCAGGTCACTCCGGAGAACGAGGCCTGGGCTTCGAAGGTTGTCGCGAACGACAATGTCGGCGCTGTCGGCATCGGCAGCTGCAGTCCGGTCGGGCCGAGTGGATCGACCGGTTGCTTCCTCAAGCAGGCGCAGGCGACCAAGAAGGACAACCAGGCCCGCAAGGATGCCGACCGCCGCGTTCAAGAAAATCTGCCGTAATCCACCATCGGCCCCGCAAGGGCTGGTCAAGGACGGCCGCCGATGCGAAGCGGCACGGTAATGGCGGCCGCAATCGACATTGCCCCGATCGAAGCGACAAGGCGCGCCCCGCATGGTCTGGCGGCCGGCCTGTTCGTGCTGGTCTGGCTATCGTGCATCTGGTTCGGATCGTTCGCCTTGAACCCCAACAACGCGACCCGGCTGTTCGGCGCGATCGAGTTGGTCGAGAAGGGCGACGCGCGGATCGATCGCTTCGAGACCCTGACGATCGACAAGGCGCGCTTCGGCCGGCATTATGCGGTAGACAAGGCGCCGGGGATGACGCTGATGGCGATGCCGGCGGTTTGGGTGGTGAACACGGCGACGCACTCCACGTCCAGCGGCCAGATCATCGACATCACCGAGCCGCATTTCTATCGTTTCCTCAAAGCGCGCCAGCAGCTCGCCGTGGCGACGACCAGCGCGGTACTGACCGCCTTCGCCGCCGTGCTGCTGTTCGATTTCGGCTGCGGCCTTACCGGCAGCGTGGCGGCGGGGCTGTTCGGCGCGCTCGGCTATGCGCTTGGCTCGATCGTATGGGGCTGGTCCACCACGCTGTTCGGCCACGCGCCCGCCGCCGCCTTGCTGACGATCGCGATCTGGGCGGTGTGGCGCGGGACGAGCGGCGCTGCCGAACTGGCCCGCTGGCGCTATCCGGTGATGATCGGCGCCGTTCTCGGCTGGGCAGTGGTGATCGAATTTCCCACGGTGATATCCGCCGGAGCGATCGGGCTATGGGCGCTCTGGCGCACTCGAAGCCTTGCGTGGCCCGCACGCTTGCGGCTGTACCTTCCGACCGTCGCCGCCGCGCTGCTGATGCTGGTGCCGCTCGCGCTCTATAACCAGATCGCCTTCGGCACGCCGTTCAAGCTCGGCTATGAAGGCGTGATCGGGTTCGACGGCATGCAGCGCGGGCTGTTCGGGCTGACCTATCCCAAGCCGGAGGCGCTGTTCGGGATCGTGATTGGCGATCGGCGGGGCCTGTTCTGGTTCGCGCCGGTGTTGCTGCTCGGCGCGGCCGGGCTGGTGGTGATGATCCGCGCTCGCGCGACGCGCGACCTCGGCGTGATGGCCGTGGCGGCGATCGCGATGGTCCTGCTGGTCAATGCGTCCTACGTCTATTGGACCGGCGGTGGTTCGACAGGGCCGCGCCACTCGGTCACGGCGATCCCCTTCCTGGCGCTGGGCCTCGCGCCGCTGTTCGCGCGGCTGCGCACGCCCGGCGCGCGCCTGGTGGCGGGAGCGGTGCTGGGGGTCTCGCTGCTGATCAACCTGCTCGTCACGGCTACCGACATGTTCGACGATGATAGGACCACCTGGCCGCTGTGGAACATCAATGCCAAGCTTGCCGCGACCGGCAAGTTTTCCACGTTACCGAGCGACTGGTGGGGCTGGGAGCCATGGCGCGGGCTGGTGCTCTATCTCGTTATCGCGCTGCCGCTGCTCTGGCTGATCGCGCGCACCGCGCTCCGGAACGATCGCCGCCAAGCCTAGCCGCGTTTCCGCGTGCCGCGCAGGCGGTGCCAGACGAACCATGCCGCGCCCCCCACGATCAGCACCGCGATCACCGCATCGGCGGAGTGGAATGCCGCCTTCACACGCGGATCGCGATCCCACGCCGCGCCGAGCTTCATGCCGACCCAGGCCAATCCGAAACACCACGGCCACGAGCCGAGCGTGGTGTAGAGGTGAAACTTCGCCCGGTTCATCCGCGTGACGCCCGCCGGAAATGCGATGAAGGTGCGGATGATCGGCAGCAACCGGCCGACGAATGCCGCGACCGAGCCGAAGCGTACGAAGAAGCGATCGGCCTGATCCAGGTGATGCGCGTCGATCAGCAGATATCTGCCGTATCTCTCGACCAGCGGTCGCCCGCCGCGCTTGCCGAATTCATAGGCGATCGCCGCGCCGATATTCTCGCCGACCGCCGCCGCCGTCGCCGCGCCCCACAGCGTGAACACGCCCTTGCCGGCGAGATACCCCGCGAACGGCATGATGATCTCGCTCGGCAGCGGAATGCACGCGCTTTCGATCGCCATCAGCAGGACGATGCCGGCATAGCCTCCGGTGGAGATGACCGTGACGGCGAAGGAGGCGAGCAGCGCGAAGATTTTCTCGATCATCGCCCGCCTCTTCCCCAACGCGCGGCGCATCGCCAGCGAAATATGCTAGGGAGGGGCGATGACACGGGACGAGGATAAGCGCGCCGCCGCCGAGGCAGCGGTGGCGGAGATACGCTCGGGCATGATTGTCGGGCTCGGCACCGGATCGACCGCGGCATTCGCCATCGCCGCGCTCGGCGCCAAAGCGCGCGCTGGGCTGGACGTCCGCGCGGTCGCGACCTCGCTGGCGAGCGAGCGGCTCGCGCGCGACGCCGGCATTGCCGTGTTCGATTTCGCGGACATCGCCGTGCTCGACCTGGCGATCGACGGCGCGGACGAGATCGACGACCAATGCCGCGCCATCAAGGGCGCGGGCGGGGCGATGCTGCGCGAGAAGATCGTCGCCAGCGCCGCGCGGCGGATGATCGTCGTGGCGGATGGATCGAAGCGGGTCGCCGCCTTGGGCGCCGCACCGGTGCCGGTCGAAGTACTGCCCTTCGCCCGTACGTTTGCGGAAATGCGGCTAGGCGCCCTCGGCGCGACGCCGATCCTGCGCGGTGGTGGTGCCTACCGTACCGATCAGGGCAATCTCGTCTTCGATTGCCGCTTTGCCGCGCTGGCCGATCCCGCCGCCGCCGCGGCGCGGCTCGCCGCGATTCCGGGCGCGGTCGGGCATGGACTGTTCCTCGACGAGGTCGATGCGGCCTATATCGCGTCTGACGGTATCGTTACGCGGCTGGAACGCGACCAGCGGAGCGGTTAAAGCGCACGGGACTCGGCAACCCCGGCGCCGCGCGCGCGTTCGACCGGCAGAAACCCAAGAGGCCCGCATGACCGATACCGCTACCGCCGCTCCACCAGCGGACGTCCATGAGGATGGCAGCCTCGAACGCCTGACCATCGATACCATCCGGACCTTGTCGATGGATGCGGTGCAGAAGGCCAATTCGGGCCATCCCGGCACGCCGATGGCGCTGGC
>JBDSKT010000176.1:0-9921 GCA_039916765.1 Sphingomonas sp. | reverse complement strand
AGGCCTTTGTGGGACATGCGATGGGCGACCAGCGGCAAGATACCGGTGCGTATTGGTGGTATGCACTGCCGTCAGAACTGCCCTTGACTGCGTCGCGGCGGCAGGCGCTTGCGGGAAGATCTGGCATAGACAAGGTGCTCCGCGCGGCGAAGTGGAGCGAGCAGACGCGCTCGATCATCGAGGCCACTAGCGCGATGATGCCTGTTCTTGACCTGTTTGATATGCCTTCCCTCCCGCAGTGGCATTCGGGCCGATGCGTGCTGATCGGAGATGCCGCTCACGCGGTTAGCCCACATTCCGGGCAAGGGGCGTCGCTGGCGCTCGAAGATGCCGCCGAACTGGCGGCCGCGTTGCAGCGGCATGATCGGCCGGAGGCGGCCTTCGCCGATTTCGAAGCGCGGCGGCGGCGGCGCACCGAGCGCGTCGTCGCTTACGGGCGTAAGGTGGGAAATCAGAAACGACTGGGTCCGATTGCAAGCAAGGTCCAGGAGTGGATCATGCCCATGCTCCTCCGTGCAATGCCCAGCAATGACTGGCTTTATGATCGGTTTGGCTGATCGGATTTGCGGCAGGTCCCATGTCGTAGACGGCAGGCCAAATGAAGGTCGACAACCCTCACGCATCACGACCCGGAACGCGCCGTTCCTGACTGACTCATCGCGACGGACAGTTTGCGGTCGATGTTAATGCCGAACGCACCCCGGTTCCGGACCAACATCAACGCCGGTCCAGCCGGCACCCCACCGATTCCTACTTAGTACAAGCGCGAATAGCCTGCCGGCGCCCCCGGAAAGCAATGTGAGGTGCCAATTCGTTGGTGTTGAACGGGACTGGGCTGCAATGGAACAGAGCGATCACAGATCGGTTATAGCGACACTGCCAGCCACATTCATGGTTCTGGCGAACCGCAATCGGTCGTCGCGGGGCCAGGCAGCCCATCCCCGTCCAACCCAGCGCCGAATCAGGAGATAGATCGTGCGCATACTGGTCACAGGCGGAGCAGGCTTTATCGGTTCGCATTTGTGCGCACGGCTTCTGACCGAGGGCCACGAGATTTTCTGTCTCGACAATTTTCTGACGGGCTCCCGGTCGAACCTCATTTCAGGAAGCGGAAGCAGCCGGCTTCTGATCATCAGACAGGACGTGAGCGACCCGATCGACCCGGCGCTTCCGCGCTTTGACGAAATCTACAACCTCGCCTGTCCGGCGTCGCCGCCTCATTATCAGGCCGATCCAGTCGCGACGATGCAGGCGTGTTCCGCCGGTGCGCGCAACGTTCTGGACCGCGCGCGACGCGATCGGTCCCGGTTGTTCCAGGCGTCCACATCGGAGGTGTATGGCGATCCGCAACAGCACCCGCAGACGGAATCCTACACCGGCAACGTCCACACGATCGGTCCGCGCGCCTGCTATGATGAAGGCAAGAGGTTCGCCGAGACGCTCGTCTACGCTTATGCGCAGCAGTATGATGTCGATGCGAAGATCGCGCGCATTTTCAATACTTACGGTCCAAGAATGCAGGTTGATGACGGGCGGCTGATTTCCAACGTCGTGGTTCAGGCGCTGACCGGGGCGGACATCACCGTCCACGGAGACGGTCTCCAGACCCGCTCGCTCTGCTTCGTCGATGATACGGTGGAAGCGATCCTCCGGCTGACGCGATCGAGCGTGACTGCGGCCACGCCGGTCAATATCGGCAACCCGGAGGAAATGACGGTGATGGATGTCGTCGCCGCGGTGATCGTCGCGACGGGCACCAAATCCCGCGTGCGACACTTGCCGCTTCCGACCCATGATCCGCTGCAGCGAAAGCCCGATATCGGCCGTGCCCGCGCGATGCTTGGTTGGCAGCCGACGATCGCCTTCCTGACCGGTCTTGCGCGCACGATCGATTATTTCGGATCGGAACTGGGGCTTGCGACGGTTCGCGCCGCGGCGGGACGCTAGGCGAGGGGGCATATTGTGGGGGGCATTTTGACGACAATTCTGTGCGGCGTTTTTATCGCCACGCAGATCCTTTACGCACTGACGTTTTTTATCGACATCTATCTCTTTCGGCTGCCGATCGACCGGGTCGATATGACCGAGGAAGCGCAGCTGGAATTGGATGACTGTCTGCCTATCGTGTTGCTCTATCCCGTTTTGCGGGAGCTTGAGGAGACGATGCGCACCACCTTTATCAGTTTGCGCCGGCTCCGCTATCCGCCCCGGCGGTTTCGGGTTGTAGCGATACCGAATGCCGATGACGGCGCGACCGTCGCCAGCCTGCGCCGGCTGCAACAGGAATTCGACTTTCTAGAAGTGATGGAGGTTCCATCAACACGCGACCCTTCCTGGGCAACGGTGTGGGAGGCGTGGGACACCAATCCCAAGGCGTATTGGTGGCACCACGGCGCGCGCGCCAAGACGCGCGATCTGCCACCGAAAAAAACGCGTCAGCTGATCTATGCGTTCTATACTCTGGCCGCGCAAAATCCCGGCGGCGGGGATTTCCTGATCAACTATATCGACGCCGATAGTTGTCCTCCGCCCGATCATCTCATTGCGGCCGCGATCGGCATCAAGCGTTTCGACGTGTTGCAGGCGGGCAATATCGCGGGCAACCTGAACGATTCGCTTGCAGCCAGCTGGCATGCGTTCGACCATATGGCGTGGGACGGCCGCAAATATCCGCATTTGACCGCGCATGGGCGTCAGCCGTTCTGGGTATTGGGCAAAGGGCTTTTCTTTCGCGCATCCGATCTTGTCGCATTGGGCGGTTTCCATCCGTGGATCACGATTGAGGATCCGGAGGTGGGCTTGCGCTTTTGGGCGAACGGCAAGCGGCTCGGTTATATCGACGATCCGTTGATCGAGGAGGTTCCCGTAACCTTCGGACGCGGCATCACTCAGCGCAAACGCTGGGTTGCGGGCTTTTTTCAGAGCCTCGACGGGCCGCTCAAGGCGCTTGGCTACAAGCGCCGCGACCGGTTCAAGGCTTGGCTGATTTTCCTTCCTTGCCTGAGCTACTGGATCAATCCGATCGGGTTGCCGGTGGGGGCTTGGGCGCTGTGGCGGCTGATCGAGGGCACCGGCCCGCTACCTGCCTGGACATACGTGCTCGCCGTGCTGAACGCCGCGGCGTGGCTGGTATCGCTCGCGTTGCTCTATGCCTCGGTCTGGCGGCGCTCGGCATTAGTCCTGCAACGGCGGCGCGACCGGCTGCTGTATCTGCTGCGCTGCAACCCTATCGCGTTGCTCATCTGGGGGCTGATATGGGTCGTGCCACTTTGGATCGGGTGGCGGATGTACCGCCGCGATGGCGGATTGGTGTGGGAACGCACCGAAAAGATCGACGCCAACGCCAATCTCGTCCGGACCATGGAGCTCCCTAGCGAAACGGTGCGCGCATGACCGAGCGACACGCCTTGATCACCGGCGGTGCGGGTTTCATCGGATCGCACCTGACCGACACACTGATCGCGCGGGGATTCACGGTCACCGTGCTCGACGATCTGCGGCCTCAAGTCCATGCCGACGCGCCTGTCGATGCAAATGGCTGGCCGATTTACTTGAACCCGCTCGCCCGGCGCATTCACGGTACAGTGCTCGACGAGGCGCTGGTCGCGAGCGCGCTCGACGGGATCACTCATCTCGTCCACCTGGCGGCATCGGTCGGGGTGGGGCAGAGCATGACCGACATTGTCGATTACACACGCAACAACGCGGTCGGTGCGGCGACGATCCTGCAAGTCCTCAGCCAGGGCAAACACCACGTCCGCCGCATTGCGGTCGCCTCATCCATGTCGATTTACGGCGAGGGCGCCTACCGCGATGGCGACTCAAGCGTGCCGATCGCACCGTCGCCGCGCACCGCCGATCAACTGCGCGAGCAGCGATGGGAGCTGCGCGATGACCGAAATCGCCAGCTTGCGCCGGTGCCGACCAAGGAAGAAAAGCCGCTCCAGCCGGGTTCGATCTACGCCATCAACAAGCGCGACCATGAGGAGATGTTCCTGGCGGTTGGCCGCGCGCTCGATATCCCTACCATCGCGCTTCGCTTGTTTAACGCGTACGGATCGCGCCAGGCGCTCAGTAATCCCTATACCGGCGTCGCGGCGATCTTCATCGCCCGCCTTCTCAACGACGCGCCGCCCCTCGTCTTCGAGGATGGTGAGCAACGTCGCGATTTCGTCCATGTCGCCGATGTCGCCGACGCTTTTGCTACGGTGCTGGAAAGCGATCTGGAGGTCTGGGATTCGTTCAACGTCGGTAGCGGGCGATCGATCACCGTCGCGGAAATCGCGCGGACCCTCGCCCGCTTGCTCGGCAAGAACATCGCCCCCGACATTCTCGGCCGGTACCGGGTGGGCGACATTCGCCACTGTTTCGCCGACGTCGGCAAGATCGAAGAGACCTTCGGCTTTATTCCAAAGCGCGGGTTTGAGGATGGCATGGCCGAGCTGATCGAATGGGTTCGCACGACCGAAACGCCTCCCGATCGGACCGGAGAAAGCATGGCTGCGCTCGAGCGCGGCAGATTGCTTGTATGATGACCCATCCGATCATCATCCCGCCGGCAGGTGCATCGCTCCTCGTTCGGGATCAAAAGCCCGCCAATGCCGCCTTGTCCGTGGGGAGAAGCATCTTGACGATTAACCCACTGCCTTGGCTCGGAGCGGTCGGCGCGCTTGCTTCGGCGCTCGTTGCGGTACCGGCCATTGCCGATCCATGGACGATGCCGGCGGGCAAGGGCCGGGTGATTGTAACCGCGATCTATTCGCAAGCCTCTCGGACGTTCGACGATCAGGGTAAGGCGCAGCAAGCGCCCGATTACGACCAGTATCAGGTCTATTTCCAGGGCGAATACGGCGTGACCGACGACCTCACGCTGCTTGCCACGCCCAGCCTGCGGCGCGTCACGGTGCAGAATGGCGACGACAGCAGCGGCCTTGGCTACACGCAGCTGGGGGCACGTTACAGACTGTTCAATAGAGACGGTTTCGTCGTGTCGGCACAAGCAAGCGAGTACATTCCGGGCGTTCGGCGGCGCGACCGCGTGGCACAGATCGGCAGCACCGATTTCCAGACCGATCTGCGCGCGCAGATTGGCTACAGCTTCAAGATCGGTAGGGTCGACGCGTTTGCCAGTGCGGATGGCGGTTACCGCTTTCGTGGTGATGGCCAGCCCAACGAAATCCACGGCGATTTCACCCTGGGCATTCACGCGACGAAGCGGCTGTTGCTGGTCGGCAATTCGTTCAACACCTGGTCTGATGGTGCAGGCTCCCAGGTCCCGGCCTATCGTTACAACAGCATCTATGCCGGCGCGGCCTATGATTTGAGCGATCACGTTACGCTGCAACTCGGTGGCCTGACGACCGCATCGGGCAGGAATGCGCTGCGCGAGCGCGGTATTTACACAGGGGTGTGGATCAAGTTCTGACCGAACCCCGCTTGAATACCATAATATTTCCGAAGGTTAACCGAGATCGAGCGCGGCCCCGGATCGTTTGCGCGCCGATGACGTTAATGGACATCAAGTCCGCAGCACCACCGTATCGATAGGGTCGTGGAGGAAAAGCGGTACGTAGAGGGTCGGGATGATAAATTGCCAAACGGGCGCGGTAGGGCTTGATAAGATCTTGTCGGGCGGCCTTGCCAAAGGTCGCCTGTTTTTGATCGAGGGCAGTCCTGGCACCGGGAAAACCACGCTCGCCAGCCAATTTCTGCTTGCTGGCGCGGAAGCGGGCGAAAAGGTACTCTATATCACTCTATCGGAAACCGAGGAGGAACTGCGCGACGGCGCGGCGTCGCACGGATGGACATTCGGCAGCGGGTTCGTGGTGTTCGAGTTGGTGCCTCCCGAGAACCTTCTCGACGACGACCAGCGACAGAGCCTGCTTTATTCGTCCGATCTCGAGCTGGGTGAAACGACCAAACGCATTTTCGAGGTGTTCGAGCGCGTGAAGCCAACCCGCGTGGTGCTCGACAGCTTGTCCGAAATCCGCCTACTCGCGCAAAGTTCATTGCGCTATCGCCGCCAAATCCTGGCGCTCAAGCATTATTTCTCGCGCCACAATGCGACCGTCATGATGCTTGACGATCTCACCGCCGACGTGATGGACAAGACCGTGCACAGCGTCGCGCACGCGGTCATCCGGCTTGAGGAATTGTCACCCAATTACGGGGCAGAGCGCAGGCGGCTGCGCATCCTGAAATACCGGGGCCGGCAATATCGTGGCGGCTATCATGATTTTGTGATCGGTCACGACGGCGTCAGGGTTTTTCCGCGACTGGTATCGGCCGAGCACCACGCCAGCTTCACGCGTGAAACCGTAGCCATCGATGATCCCAATCTCAGCCAGCTGCTTGGTGGTGGGCTGGAACGTGGCGCGAGCAATCTCATCCTTGGCCCGGCTGGCACCGGAAAGTCATCGCTCATGCTCACTTTCGTCAAATCGGCGGTGGCACGCGGCGAAACCGCCGCGATGTTCGTGTTCGACGAAGAACTCGGCTTGCTGTTCGCGCGATCGAAAGCGCTCGGGATTGATCTTCAGGCGATGGTCGATACGAACAAGCTCGTGATCGAACAAGTCGATGCGGCGGAACTCACCCCCGGCGAGTTTTCCGAGCGAGTCCGTCACTGCGTCGAAACAGGTGGCGCGCGTACCGTCGTGATGGATAGCCTCAACGGCTATCAAGCGGCGATGCCCGAGGAGCAGGCGCTCATCCTGCACATGCACGAACTGCTGCAATATCTGAACCGGCAGGGCGTCACCACCTTTCTGACGGTCGCGCAGCACGGCGTGGTCGGCGACATGAAGACATCCGTCGATGTGACATATTTGGCGGACACGGTCGTCTTGCTGCGCTATTTCGAGGCGATGGGGCGCGTCCGTCGGGCTATTTCGGTCGTTAAGAAGCGCACCGGCGCGCACGAGGACACGATCCGAGAGTTCATGATAGGAAGCAATGGCTTTACGCTCGGCGAACCGCTTACGGGATTTCAGGGCGTCCTTCGTGGCGTGCCTGTCCCCGTCGGCAGCGGCAACGGGCTGCTCGACATGAACCAGGCGTGACACGACCTTGAACCGCACTACTGCTGAAGGGGCCGTAATTCTGGCGCCGCACGGCCGCGACGCTGCGGTGGCCGAGGCAATGCTCCGCGAGGGCGGGCTGGAGGTGGCTGCGGTACCCGATGTCGTGTCGCTGGCGCACGCGCTGCGGAGCGGCGCGGGGTTTGCGATCGCCACCGAGGAGGCGCTGCGCGGCGGCGATCTGCGCGAGCTTGCCCGTTTTCTGGCCAATCAGGCCGAATGGTCGGACTTTCCCTTTATCGTGCTGACCGCACGCGGCGGCGGCCTGGAGCGTAATCCCGGCGCGGCCCGGTTGCTGGAAGCGCTGGGCAACGTCACCTTTCTCGAACGCCCGTTCCATCCGACGACCTTGCTCAGTTTGGCGCGTGCGGCGCGGCGGGCGCGGCTGCGCCAATATGAGGCGCGCGCGCAATTGGAGGACATCCGGGAAGGCGAGGAGCGGTTGCGCCTCGCGCTTGCAGCGGGCGGCCTCGGCGCGTGGACGATGGAATTGCCGAACACCGAGTTGTTCGCATCGCCCGGCTGCAAGGCGCATTACGGGCGCGGTGCGGAGCAGCCGTTCGGATATGACGAGCTGCTGAGTGCGATCCATCCTGATGACATCGGACGAATGCGCGCGGCGGTGCGTCAAACCATCGAGGCCGGCGTCGACTACGATATCCAGTACCGTTGCATCTGGCCCGACGGCTCCCTGCATTGGGTACAGGTCAACGGCCGCTCCGAGTACGGCGTGCATGGCGAGCCTTTGCGGATGGTCGGGGTGTCGCAAGACATAACCGCGCGCAAGCTGACCGAAAGTCGCCGCGCGGCTTTGTTGTCCTTGGGGGACGGTCTTCGGCAAATGATCGAACCGGCGGATATGTCGTTTCTCGCCGCTGAAATTCTCGGCAAGACATTGGACGTCAGCCGGGCAGGCTATGGCGTCATTGATCCGGTGGCGGAGACGATCACAATCGAGCGCGACTGGAATCGCACCGGCACCGAGAGCTTGGCCGGCGTTCTGCACTTTCGCGATTACGGTTCGTATATCGAGGACTTGAAACGGGGCGAGACCGTCGCAATTGCGGACGCCCGCGTCGATCCGAGGACAGCGGAAACGGCCCAAGCGCTGGAGGCGATCCACGCGCGTGCGGTGCTCAACATGCCGCTGGTCGATCAGGGCGATTTCGTCGCTTTGCTTTATCTCAACAGCAAGGACGCGCGGGAATGGGCGAGCGAAGAACTGGCGTTCGTTCGGGAGGTCGCCGACCGCACGCAGGCGGCGATCGAGCGACGGAACGCCGAAACCTCGCTTACCGAGCTCGCCCAATCACTCGAACGTCAGGTCGAGGAGCGCACGCGGGAACTCGACCGTACTTGGCTCAATTCGCAGGATCTGCTGGCGGTCGTGGACGCCGACGGCACGTTCGTCGCGGCGAACCCGGCTTGGCAGGCAATCCTCGGCTGGCGCCCGTCGGAAGTGGTCGGCCGCCACCATGCATGCTTCAGTCATCCGGACGATCAAGCCGGTAGCAACGCGGCGCATGAACAGGCGAAGACCGCCGTACTGCGCCAATACGAGAACCGCGTGCGGCACAAGGACGGCTCCTACCGCTGGGTGTCGTGGGTGGCCTCCGCTGAGGGCGACCGCATCTATGCCAGTGGCCGACACGTCACTGCGGAAAAGGAAGCTCAGATCCAGCTAGAGGCCGCGCAGGAACAGCTCCGCCAGGCACAAAAGATGGAAGCCGTCGGGCAGCTTACCGGGGGCTTGGCACACGATTTCAATAATCTGCTTACCGGTGTGTCGGGCGGACTCGAATTGATCCAGCTGCGGGTCAGTCAAGGCCGATCGGGCGAAATCGGCAAATATGTCGAGATGGCGCAAACCGCGACTAAGCGCGCGGCCGCGCTGACGCATCGCCTTCTCGCTTTCTCCCGGCGCCAGACGCTCGATCCCAGGCCCACCGATATCAATCGGCTGGTAAGCGGCATGGACGAGTTTCTTCGCCGCTCGGTCGGCCCGGCGATAGAGATAGCGATGACCGGCGCCTCCAAGCTGTGGACGGCCTTGATCGACCCCAACCAGTTGGAAAATGCCTTACTCAATCTGTGCATCAATGCGCGTGACGCGATGCCGGGTGGCGGACGGATCACGATCGAAACTGCGAACCGACGGCTTGACGACGAAGGCGCGCGCGACCGCGATTTGCCCACGGGCGAGTATGTGACGCTGTCTGTCACCGATACAGGCGGCGGCATGTCGCAAGAAACCATCGAACGCGCGTTCGATCCATTCTACACGACCAAACCACTGGGAGAAGGCACTGGGCTCGGTTTGTCGATGGTCTACGGCTTCGCGCGCCAATCGGGCGGGCAGGTACGGATCCGATCTGAGCTCGGGCAAGGCACCAGGATGATGCTCTACTTTCCGCGGGTGCTTTCGGACGCCGACAGCGAACCCGCTCGCGCGGAAGTGCCGGATGATCTCCGGCTTGCCGATGGCGAGACGGTTCTGGTCGTCGATGACGAGCCGGCCGTCCGCGTGCTTATCACCGATATCCTCGCCGATCTGGGGTATAACACGATCGAGGCTAGTGATGGGGCTGCGGGCCTGGCGCTGTTCAAGCAGCATGACAGCGTCGAGTTGCTCATTACCGATGTCGGATTGCCGAAGGGCATGAACGGCCGACAACTGGCGGATGCAGCGCGAATCGATCGACCGGGCCTCAAAATTCTCTTCATCACGGGCTATGCGGAAAATGCCGTGATAGGAAATTCGCGATTAGGCGCCGGAATGCGCATCCTGACCAAGCCCTTCACCAGGGATGCGTTGGTCAACCGCCTCCGCGAACTGATCGCG
>JBDSKT010000175.1:0-3297 GCA_039916765.1 Sphingomonas sp. | reverse complement strand
AATGCTCGATCAGCGTCGGTCCCTGGTTGGTCCGCGCGCGCTCGGCGGCCCAGGCGGTCGCGGCGTACACCGCGAGCGCGTCGTTGCCGTCGATCCGCAGCCCCGCGATGCCATAGCCCACCGCGCGCGCCGCGAAGGTCGTCGCCTCGGCACCCGCAAAGCCCGAAAAGCTCGAGATCGCCCACTGGTTGTTGACGACGTTGAAGATCACCGGCGCGCGGTACACGGTGGCGAAGGTCAGCGCGGAGTGGAAATCACCTTCCGCCGTCGATCCGTCGCCACACCACGTCGCCGCGATCCGCGTGTCGCCCTTTGCCGCCGACGCCATCGCCCAGCCCACGGCCTGCGGATATTGCGTGGTGAGGTTGCCCGAGATCGAGAAGAAGCCGGCTTCCTTGACCGAATACATGATCGGCAGCTGCTTGCCCTGCAGCCGGTCGCCCTTGTTCGAATAGATCTGGTTCATCATATCGACGAGACTCCAACCCCGCGCGATGAGCAGACCCTGCTGGCGGTATGAGGGAAAGCACATATCCTCATAATCGAGCGCGTATGCGGCGGCGACGGCGACCGCCTCCTCGCCGGTGCACTTCATGTAGAAGCTCGTCTTGCCCTGGCGCTGGGCGCGGAACATGCGCTCGTCGAACGCGCGCACCAGCACCATCGAGCGCAGCATCGCGCGAAGACGATCGGGCGAAAGGCGCGGGTTCCATGGACCAACCGCCTGGCCGTCATCGTCGAGCACGCGGACAAGTTGATAGGCAAGGTCGGTGAACGTGTCCGCCTTGTCGGAAATGTCGGGCCGGCGCGTTTCCCCCGCTGGAGGAATCGCCACTGCGGTGAAATCGACCTCGTCGCCGGGGCGGAATTTGGGTTCCGGCACGTGCAACGACAGGGGTTCTAGGTTGGCGCGCGTGGTGTCGCTTGCCATGCTCTCTCCAATTTTCTGCGGGTCCGCCGCTTGCCTTAGACAACGCGCGGAATCGCTATGCGAGCCGTTGTTATAAAATTTCAAGCGGCTTGGCGAGGGGGTCGATCCGGGGCGGACGGCGGAACATCCTGCCGGCGCCGGGAACGACCCGGCGCTTCAATCCGCCTCGACGTAACGCGCCGCATGATCGACCGGGAAGTTGACCGAGCGAGCGACGAAGCAATGGTGGTGGATATCGCGGTGGATCGCGTCCGCCCGCGCCAAATCCGTGCCTCGCGCGACGGTGATGACGGGCCGAAGCGTCGCGCGGAGGAAGCGACCGGTCCCGTCGGGCGCCGTTTCGCCGACGCCGAGCGGATCGTCCGCATAGCCGAGCACGACGATTTTCGCGGCACTCGCCAGGTGCAGATACCACAGCATGTGGCATGCCGACAGCGCGGACAGCAGCAAATCCTCGGGATTGGGCAGCGCGGGATCGCCGCCGAGCAGCGGATCGTTCGAGCAGTGCATCACCGGCTTGCCGGGCGTCGCGATATCCCAGGTGCGGTCATAGCCCCGATAGGTCTTCGTCCCCTCGCCGCGATTGCCGGTCCATTCGACCCGGCTGGTGTAATCGTGTTCGCGCGTCATCGTCGTCATTCCACCGTCTGCTCGATCACGCCGAAGATCGGATGGTGCTTGTCGTCCTCGGCCCAGATGCGGACCGTGTCGCCACGTTTCAGGAACGGCGTTGCCGGCTTGCCCGATGTGATTGTCTCGACGGTGCGCACCTCGGCGAGGCACGAATAACCCACCCCGCCCTCGACGATCGGCTTGCCCGGCCCGCCGCCTTCATCGCGATTCGAGACCGTGCCCGAGCCGATGATCGTCCCGGCGCCCAGCTTGCGTGTCTTGGCGGCGTGCGCGACGAGCATGCCGAAATCGAAAGTCATATCCTCGCCCGCCTCGGCGCGACCGAAGGGCTGGCCGTTCAAGTCGACCATCAGCTTGCGGTGCAGCTTGCCGTCGTTCCACCAGTCGCCGAGCGCATCGGGCGTCACGAACACCGGCGAGAAGGCACTGGCCGGCTTCGACTGGAAGAAGCCGAATCCCTTGGCGAGCTCGCCGGGGATGAGGTTGCGCAAACTCACGTCGTTGGTCAGCCCGACCAGCACGATCGCGTCGAGCGCCTGTTCGCGCGTCGCACCGAGCGGCACGTCGCCCGTGACCACCACCACCTCGGCCTCGAGATCACAGCCCCACGCCTCGTCGGCGAGCGGAATTGGGTCGCGGGGGCCGAGGAAGCCGTCCGATCCGCCCTGATACATCAGCGGATCGTGCCAGAAGCTCTCGGGCATCTCGGCGCTGCGTGCCTGCCGCACCAGCGCGACATGGTTCACATAGGCCGAGCCGTCGGCCCATTGATAGGCGCGCGGCAGCGGGGCGGCGGCGTCATGCTCGTGGAATCGCTCGCGCGGGATCATCCCGTGCTCGAGATCGGTGGCGAGGTTGCGCAGGTCGGGCAGCAACCGGTCCCAATCATCGAGCGCTCCCTGCAAGGTCGGCGCGATATGCCCGGCATCGGCATACCAGGCGAGATCGTTTGAGACGACCACGAGTTTACCGTCACGACCGTGTTTCAGACTGGCAAGTTTCATGCGGGCGACTTCTCCTGTGAGAGCCGACCTTAGCCTTAGGCTTCGACCCAAGTCGAGGACGCGAGTGCTTGACGGGCACGTAAGCCCGCCGCACGTTACCCGCAAAAGATCAGGAGAGAAGTATGTCGCTCGACACGCTGCCCGGCCGCTTCGCGTATGACGAGGACCATGAGGCGTTCCGCCAGACGGTGCGCAGCTTCCTGCAAAAAGAGGGCGTGCCCCATGTCGGCGAATGGGAGGCGAACCGCCTCGTCCCCAAGGAATTCTGGCACAAGGCCGGGGAGATCGGGATGCTGTGCCCGACCGTCCCCGAGGAATATGGCGGGCTTGGGCTCGATTTCGGCTACAATTCGATCGTCAACGAGGAGCTCGCCTATAACGGCGTGCCGGCAGGCTTCACGCTCCATTCGGACATCGTCTGCGATTACATCGTCCATTACGGCTCGGAAGAGCAGAAGCGGCACTGGCTGCCGCGCTTCGTCTCGGGCGAAACGATCACCGCGATCGCGATGACGGAACCCGGCACCGGCAGCGACCTCCAGGCGATCCGCACGTCCGCCCGCAAGGACGGCAACCATTATGTCGTCAACGGCTCGAAGACATACATCACCAACGGCCAGAACGCCGATCTGATCCTGGTCGTCGCCAAGACCGATCCCGATGCCAAGCCGGCATACAAGGGCATGTCGATCATCCTGATCGAGAGCGACCGCGAGGGGTTCAAGCGCG
>JBDSKT010000174.1:0-3056 GCA_039916765.1 Sphingomonas sp. | reverse complement strand
GCCAGGACATGGGCAAGCCCACGATCAGATTTGCCGGTCGCCACGCCGAGCGTCCAACCGTCCGCGCAAAGCGCGTCCAGTGCGGCGGCCATTCCGTCGAACAATGGTTCCGCGAACGCCGCCGAATTGCGCAGCCGAAAGAAGGTCGCCCGGTATTCCGCGACCAGGGCGTGACGACACGCATCGTCGGCATCCGGCAACAGGGCATGGATCACCTCGGCTAGGCTCAACCCGACGACGCGGCGTATCGCCTCGCGCGACGGGGCGGGGAGGGCGAAACGCCCGAAGGTCTGTTCCATCGCCGCGCAGATATTGGCCTGGCTATCGACCAGCGTGCCGTCGCAATCGAAGAGCGCGAGCTTGAGGACAGCCGATCGGGTCACAGCGACCGCATCCAGTGCGCGACCCCGCGACGCCCCGCGCCTTCCGCGCCATCCGCGGCGGCTAGCCGCGCGGCATCGGGCTTGTTCTGGGCAAGCTTGAGCGTTCCGCGCCATGCCGCGACCTCGAGCCGGAAGCCGACGATGCCGCGCGTCATCTTGTCGAACAGCGCCGCATCCATCTTGGCGCGCGTCCACGGCGCCTTGTCGAGCTTGGCTTCCTGTTCGCTCGCGAGCTGGTCGATCTGCGCGACAAGGGCATCATGCTCCATCCGCCGCACGGTGCCTTCGAGTTCGACCGCGACGTAATTCCATGTCGGCACCTGATCGGCGTCGATCCCATACCAATCGGGACTGATATAGCCGTCCGGCCCGAGTGCGGTGAACAACGCGGCGGCGCCATCGAGATGGCGCACGATCCCGTTGCCGCGCGCGAGGTGCAGGCCGAGCGCGCCGTCGTCGAGCCACACCACGGGCGCATGCGCGACTCGCGGTCCGTCGGGCGTCGCGGCGAACAGCGTGCCGAAGCCGAGCTCGCTCACCAGCGCGCGCATCGCGGCGCGATCCTCCCAGCGAAAGGTGGCGTTAGGATGCAATGGTCACCCCGAACGCGTTGTTCGTGGCTCTCGGCTCCTGCCTGCGCGGGAGCTCCAGCGGAGACTTGCGGACGATCAACGCTTCTTCGGTGAGGGCTTTGCTGGCCCCGATTTGGTTGGCCCCGATTTCGCAGGCCCCGGCCTTTTCGCCTTCATGTCCCGCGAACCCGGCGCCCCCTTGCGCGTCTGCGGATCGCCGCCGCGACTGCGCCGTTCGCCTTTGCGTTCCTTGCGCACCGTCTTGGCATGCTGGCGCGCCTGCTGCTTCTTGATCGCGCGGCTCGGCGGGGGCGGCTCGTCGAGCGGCATGTGGTTACCGAGCATCTCGTCGAAGCCGAGTTGCTTCAGGCTCTCGGCGAAATGCAGGGGCAATTCGGCATCGACGTCGATTACCCCCTCATCAGGATGATCGATGCGAAGGTGACGCGCGTGGAGGTGCATCTTGCGGCTGATCCCGCCGGTCAGGAAGGCGGCCTGCCCGCCATATTTGCCGTCGCCGACGATCGGGTGGCCGATCGCCGCCATATGGACGCGTAGCTGATGCGTGCGGCCGGTATAGGGGCGCAGCTCGACCCACGCGGTCTGGTTGCCGGCGATCTCGATCACGCGGTAGCGAGTGCGCGCGGGCGACCCCTCCGCCTCGTCGACGTGCATCTTTTCGCCGCCGGTGCCAGGCTGCTTGGCGATCGGCAGCTCAATCGTGCCGTCCTCGATCGAGGGCACGCCGACGACCAGCGCCCAATACACTTTCTTGGCAGCGCGCGAGGAAAAAGCCTTGGCGAAGAACGCCGCCGCGCGTGTGGTGCGCGCGATCAGCAGCGCGCCTGACGTGTCCTTGTCGAGCCGGTGGACAAGCTTGGGGCGGCTCTCGCCGTCGAATTGCAGGCCATCGAGCAGGCCATCGACGTGCTCGTGCGTCTTGGTGCCGCCCTGCGTCGCGAGGCCCGGCGGTTTGTTGATCACGATCGCCTGGCGGTCGCGGTGGATGATCATGCCCTGTATGAATGCCGCCTGTTCGGGGTTCAGCGCGGGACGCTCGCGCTTCTTGGGCGCATCGGCATGGGCCGGCTCGGCAGGCGGCACGCGGATCGTCTGCCCGGCGACGATGCGGTCGCCTGGCGTGGCACGCGCGCCATCGACGCGAAGCTGGCCGGTGCGCGCCCATTTCGCGACGGTGGTGAAGCTGGTGTCCGGCAGATGGCGCTTGAACCAGCGGTCCAGCCGAATGCCGTCATCGTCGTAACCGACATTGAACTGGCGGACATTGTCCTGATGCTGGGGCTCCTGGCTCACGCCGCCACCCGCACAAGCGCTAGACCGGCAAACAACGCCGCGATCGAACCGACCACCGAGATCAGGATATAGCCGAGTGCCGCGGCCCAGTCGCCGCGCTGGATCATGTTGACCGCATCGAGCGAGAAGCTGGAAAAAGTCGTGTAACCGCCGAGCACGCCGACGCCGAGCAGCAGGCGCCAATTTTCCCCCGGCACCGTCATCCGCGCGAGCAGGCCGACCAGTAGCCCCATAGCGAACCCACCCGCCAGGTTCACCGCCATCGTTCCGTAAGGATAAGCCGCTCCGAGGATGCGGAACGCCGCAACCCCGGTCAGGTAGCGCGCGCCGGAGCCGAGCGCGCCTCCGATCATGACGAGGAACAAGAACAACATGGCAGCCGCGTTAGCCCGGATGGGCGGTCTTGAGAACCGTAAGCGTCAATTGCCCTTGTTGGCGATCAGATCGACCTCGCTGCCGCCGTCTCGCCGGGCCGTGACGAACAGCGCGAACGCACCACCGTCGCGGTTGCGCGTGCCGCCGAGAACATGCTCGCCGCCGTCGCTCTGCTGGTCGGCCGAATAGCCCGCCTTCGTCGCGCGGGTATAATACCAGTCGATCACCTGCTGCAGCGATGCGGTCGTGACGAAGCTAACCGCGCGAAGCGCGCATCGGCCGTCCGCGCCAGCGGCTTCCGATATGCGGGCGTCGGGATAAAGCGGCAGGTCGGCGGGCAAGCGGTTGGCCCAGCTCGCCGAATAATGCAGCGCGCCGGCACAGCCACGGGTCGCGCCGTCACGCTGGCGCG
>JBDSKT010000173.1:0-7757 GCA_039916765.1 Sphingomonas sp. | reverse complement strand
AGCGCGATCGTCATTCGAGCAGTGCCGCTATCTCCGGCGCCGCGAAGCTGGCGTTGAACGCGGTGACCCTGGCGGTCGCGACACCCGAGGTTACGAACGGGTCGGTCGCCGCCAGCGCCTCGATCTCGGCCTTGTCGCCGCGCGCGACGATCACCCCGCCGACCCGTGGGTCCTGTCGGCCGGCGATCAGCAGCACGCCCTGCGCAAACCCCTGCTGCATCCATGCGACATGCGCCGTCATGTGAGCATCGACGGCGTCGAGCGACTTCACATAATCGAGCACGATGACGCACAGCGAGCCGCGCGCCCGAAAATCGCCGGCCATCACAGCGTCCCCTTGGTACTGGGGATCGCATTCGCCTTGCGGGGATCGATTTCCACCGCCTCGCGCAGCGCCCGCGCCAGCCCCTTGAACGCGGCTTCGGCGATATGGTGATTGTTGCTGCCGTACAGCGTCTCGATGTGCAGCGTGATCCCCGCCGTCTGAGCGAAGCTGTGGAAGAAATGCTCGAACATCTCGGTATCCATTTCGCCGAGCCGCTTTTGCGAGAATTCCGTCTTCCACACCAGGAACGGCCGTCCCGAAATGTCGAGCGCGACGCGGGTCAGCGTCTCGTCCATCGGCGACAGCGCATCGGCATAGCGGCGGATGCCGCGCTTCTCGCCCAGCGCCTTCGCAACCGCCTCGCCGATCGCAAGGCCGGTGTCCTCGACCGTATGATGCTGGTCGATGTGCAGGTCGCCCACCGTCTTCACGGTCAGGTCGATCAGCGAGTGGCGTGAGAGCTGCTCGAGCATATGATCGAAAAAACCGATTCCGGTCGAAACGTCGTACGCGCCGGTGCCGTCGAGATCGACGGTCACGTCGATCGACGTCTCGCTCGTCTTGCGGCTGATCGTGGCTCTGCGCATGTCCGCCTCCCATAACGCCTCGCGCGTTCGGCGCAATCTTGGCCACCCCACCCTTGACCCTAAACGCCAGCGCGCTACCCAAGCGCGATGACCGACGGTGCGCCCGACAGCCTGATTCCCTATGACGAGATCGTCCAGGAGGCGCTGCGTGCCGTGGTCGGCCGCGTGCTCGGCTCGGTTGCCGAGGAAGGCGGGCTGCCCGGCGAGCATCATTTCTACATCACCTTCAAGACGCAGGCGCCTGGCGTGGACATTCCGCAGCGTTTGATGGAGCGTTTCCCGGACGAGATGACGATCGTCATCCAGAATCGCTATTGGGACCTGACGGTGGACGACGAGCGTTTTTCGGTCGGGTTGAGCTTCAACCAGGTGCCGTCCAAGCTGATCATCCCCTATTCCGCGATCACCGGTTTCCAGGACCCGGCGGTGCATTTCGAATTGCGCTTTCAGGCGCAGGATGGCCCGGACGGTCCCGATCCACATGAGGAGGCCGAGAATGACGGCCCAAGCGTGGTACCGGTCGAGGACGGGTCGAACGTCGTCGCCGTCGATTTCAAGCGAAAGAAATAGGCTGATCCTCCTGCATCTTCGCGCACGGTGAGGGTCGCACCGGCCGACCGCGCGGCGCTGCTCAAAACGACGCGACAGCGCAAGATGACGCGCTCGGTTCACGCATATGTTCGCGGCAATACCGCGCGATTTTACGAATGGCTGGCGGCGTCGCCCGTCGCCAAGATCATTCCTGAAGGGCCGCCGATCTGGATTTGCGGCGATTGCCACCTCGGCAATCTCGGTCCGGTGGCGGACGCGGAGCAACGCATCGCGGTGCAGATCCGCGACCTCGACCAGACGGTGATCGGCAATCCCGCGCTCGATTTGGTCCGGCTGGGCCTGTCCCTGCAAGCCGCGGCACGAAGTTCCGATCTCCCCGGCGTGACCACCGCGCGGATGATCGAGGCGCTGGCCGAGGCGTATATCGCGGCGCTCGACGAGGGCGACGAGGGCGAAGTTCCCGCGCCCGACGTGGTGCGAAAGATATTGCGCCGCGCCGCGGGGCGCCGCTGGCGCCATCTGGCAAAGGAACGGATCGAGGGGACCGATCCGGTCATCCCGCTCGGCAAGCGCTTCTGGCCGCTCGAGGAGGGCGAACGCGCCGCGATCGACGCGCTTTTCGCCAGCAACGAGGTGCGGGAGCGCACGCTGCAACTTGCCGATGCGGGACATAAAGGCGCGGTGCGAGTTGTCGACGCCGCATATTGGCGCAAAGGGTGCAGTTCGCTCGGAACGCTTCGGTACGCCGTCCTGATCGGCGTACGGGTGAAGGGCGCGAAGGACGAATATCTCGCGCTCGTCGATATCAAGGAAGCGGTCCGTCCCCTCGCGCCTGTCGCGAAAGGCGCGAAGATGCCGCGCGATCCGGCGAAGCGCGTCGTGGCCGGCGCCACCGCATTGGCGCCACACCTCGGTGAACGGATGATCGCGGCGCGGTTGCTCGGTCGGCCGGTGGTCATGCGCGAACTCAAACCGCAGGATCTGAAACTCGAGATCGCACAACTGTCCGAGGAGGATGCCGTTGGGGTGGCGGCGTATCTGGCGCATGTCGTGGGGCGGGCGCATGCACGACAACTCGATGGGGCGGAGCGTCGGGCCTGGCGAGCGACGTTCCTCCGCCAGGCAGACGCGCGTATCGATGCGCCGTCCTGGCTGTGGCGCGCGGTGGTCGATCTCGCGGGCGCGCACGAAAGCGCCTATCTCGACCATTGCCGGAGCTATGCGATCGTTTGAGCTTCGCAGGCCCTGAGCCGCGACGTTGGAGAATGCAGTGAGCGACACCCGCACCGAAACCGATTCGATCGGCGCGATCGAGGTTCCCGCCGCCGCCTATTGGGGCGCGCAGACCCAGCGCTCGATCGAGAATTTTCCGTTCGGCGAACGCGAGCGGATGCCGATCGCGATTCCCCATGCGCTGGCGCTGGTGAAGCAGGCGGCGGCGCGGGTGAACCGGGCGCACGGCCTGGACCCGGCGCTGGCCGATGCGATCGAGACGGCCGCCGCCGAGGTCGTCGCGGGCAAACTCGACGACCAGTTCCCGCTGGTCATCTGGCAAACCGGCAGCGGCACGCAGTCGAACATGAACGTCAACGAGGTGATCGCCGGCCGCGCGAACGAATTGCTGACCGGCACGCGCGGCGGCAAGACGCCGGTCCACCCCAACGACCATGTCAACATGAGCCAGTCGTCCAACGACAGCTTCCCGACCGCGCTTCATGTCGCCGCCGCGCTCGCCGCGACCCGGCGGCTGATCCCGGCGATCGCTCGGCTGGAAAACGCGCTGTTCGCCAAGGCCGCGGCATGGGACGACATCGTCAAGATCGGCCGCACGCACTTGCAGGACGCGACGCCGCTGACGCTCGGCCAGGAATTTTCGGGCTACGGCGCGCAGCTCCGCCTCGCGCGTGTTCGTACCGAACCGTTCGTCACCCACGCGCTGTCACGCCTGGCGCAGGGCGGAACGGCGGTCGGCACCGGGCTCAACGCACCGTCCGGCTTCGGCGAGGCGTTCGCCAAGGAGATCGGCGCGCTGA
This sequence comes from Sphingomonas sp., assembly GCA_039916765.1. GTDB lineage: Bacteria > Pseudomonadota > Alphaproteobacteria > Sphingomonadales > Sphingomonadaceae > Sphingomonas. Next base: position 4,260 of record JBDSKT010000173.1, on the reverse strand, counting down.
CCGGTTTCGCGTTCGAAAGCGCGCCGAACAAGTTCGAGGCGCTCGCATCGAACGATACGCTGGTCGATTTTTCCGGACGGCTCAATTCACTCGCCGTCGCGCTCACCAAGATCGCCAACGATATCCGTTTGCTTGGCTCGGGCCCGCGCTCGGGGCTGGGCGAGCTCGACCTCCCCGCCAACGAACCCGGCAGCTCGATCATGCCGGGCAAGGTCAATCCGACGCAGTGCGAGATGCTGACGATGGTCGCGGGGCAGGTGATCGGCAACCACATGGCGGTGACGGTCGGCGGGATGCAGGGGCAGCTCGAGCTCAACGTGTTCAAGCCGCTGATCGGCGCCAACGTGCTTCGTTCGATCGACCTGCTGTCGGTGGCGATGGAAAGCTTTGCCGAGCGATGCGTCGAAGGGCTGGAGCCGAACCGCGCGCGGATCGCCGAACTGGTCGATCGATCGCTGATGCTGGTCACCGCGCTCGCCCCCGAGATCGGTTATGACAATGCCGCGAAGATCGCCAAGCATGCCCATGCGACCGGCCAGACGCTCAGGGAGGCGGCGCTCGAACTGGGGCTGATCGATGGCGAGACCTTCGACCGCGTGGTTCGGCCCCAGGACATGCTCGGGCGTTAGCGCGCGCCGGCGAAACGCTCGGCCGGCGCGGGGAAGCAGCATGGGGGAACCTAACCGCCGCTCCCGCGCTCTGCTTCCCGCGAAACGGGAGATATTTCATGAGTGCAACGAGTGTGGGCGCGCTGATCGGCGGCGCGATCGATGTGATGTCGGGGGATGACAGCGCGGTGGACGGCGCGCTGGAAGGCGCGATCGTCGCCAACGTGTTGAAGGTCGCGCTGCCGCTGGTGGTTACCTATGCGGTCGGTTGGGCCGTGCTCAGGGGCGTCGCTGAACTGAAGGATCGCGCATTCGGGTCGCGCGACGCGGCCTAGGCTGTCCTACAGGATCGGCACCGTGATAAGGTGTCCGGGTGATGCATCAGGCGTTCCGGAAAACGACTCTTCAGCGTGCCCGCATGTCCGGCTGCCTTCACGATAAAAGTCGTCAGGCGTGTGAAGAGTGTGAAGATTCGCGGTCGTCGCCGGGCATCATCCGCCGGCCTGCCAGGCGCGGATCGCATCGATTGGGTGCACCAGCATGAGCACGTTGAGCGTCAGGTTGTCGCGAACCACCGCCAGGGTGAACAGATCGACGTGACCGCCAGCGCGATCGTCGCCCATACGGGCAGCCGCCGCGCGATGGCGAAACCGAGGATCATGCAGCACACGTCGCTCATCGAATTCAGCACGCTGTCACCGGCATATCCCACGGCGATCGTCGCCGCGCGGTACCGGTCGATGATGATCGGGGAGTTCTCAAGCACCTCCCACCCGGCCTCGATCAGCGCCGCGAAGGTTAGCCGCATCCCGACCGACCGACGCCGCAACAGCAGGTGCCCCGCGCCGTAGAACAGGAAACCGTGGATGACGTGGCTGAAGCTGTACCAATCGAGCAATTGCTGGCTGTTCTCGGGCGAATTCACTTTCCCCGCCCAAAGCGCGACATGCCCGCACGGGCACGTCGGCGACCGGCCCATCGAAAGCTCGGCGATGGCGGCGATCGACACCACCGCGCCGACCGCCCACCACCAGCTTTTCACCCGTTCCATCGCCGGCATGCCTTGACGCCCCCCGCTTGCACACGCCAAAGGCGCCCATGGCCGACACCATCACGAGCGACCCCCACGATTTCAAGCGTCGCGGGGTGCTGTTCGTGCTTTCCTCGCCATCGGGGGCGGGCAAATCGACCATCGCGCGCAAATTGCTGGCGTCCGAGCCCGAACTCACGATGTCGGTATCCTACACCACCCGGCCGATCCGACCCGGTGAGATCGACGGCAAGGATTATCACTTCGTCAGTCTCGAAACATTCCGCGAGATGGTCGCGAACCACGAGTTCCTCGAATGGGCGCACGTGTTCGATCATCGCTACGGCACGCCCAAGGCTGACGTGTTCCACACACTGGGCGAAGGTCACGACATCCTGTTCGACATCGACTGGCAGGGCGCGCAGCAGCTCCACCAGCTCGCCGGTGGCGACGTGGTGCGGGTATTCATCCTGCCGCCGTCGATGGCCGAGCTGCGCAGCCGCCTCGAAAAGCGCGCGACCGATACGCAGGAAGTGATCGAAGCCCGCATGAGCCGCGCGGCGAACGAGGTGAGCCACTGGGACGGCTACGACTATGTCCTGGTCAACGACGATGTCGAGCATTGCTTCGCTTGCGTGAAGACGATCCTGGCGGCCGAGCGCCTGAAGCGCTCACGCCAGACCGGGATCATCGGGTTCATCCGCAAGTTGCTTCGGTAGTTGGTGCGATTCCCGGCCGCCGCAGACTGCGACCGGGAGATACTCGCCTCACCGCTCCAGCGTGAACGCGACCTCGTACAGGCCCGGATGCGCTTCGCCGTAACGCTTGTTGCCGTCGATCATCCCGCTGGCGTTGAGGTGTTCGAACACGCGTTTCGCCGCGTCGAGATCGGCGGACTGGGCGTAGTTGACGACGCGTGTGCCATCGAGGCTGCGGTGCAGGCTTGCGGAGAGCCAGCCGTCCACCTCGCGGGCGACCCGCGCCGCCCTGCTGAGATAGGCGATCAGCGCGCCCTGTTCGTCCTGCGGCACGGTAAAGACGTTGATCTGGGTGATGATGCCACTTTCGGCTTTGATGATCGGCATGGTCTACGCTCCTGTAAAGGCGCGACCGTCGGAACTTGTTGGGCGAGCGCAGTCCACGCACGCGACAAGCTCCGGCGGGGCGCGCCGGTTTGCTTGTCGCGGGTTCGCCTGGCAGCGACACGGAGCCTCGGTACGAGGAAGCGGGCTTACCGATGCCGCTCTGGTCCTTTTCGACGGCGGCAGGGTACAACGTTGAAGCGCCGCTGCAAGCTGCTTTACACCAGCGAAAGAAACCGCACCGCCGCGTCATAGTCCCGTCGTCGCGCCGCGCGCGCGTCGATCGCGAGGGGGTCGTCGCCCCATTGTTCGGCCTGCCATATCTCGTCGAGATGGGCGGCGTTCCAGAGTGTAGTGCCGTCCACCGCGCCTTCGACCAGCGCGAGCGCTCCGACGAGCGAACCGGTGATCGTGACGATCGGCGACAGCGGTGCCAGTTCCCATGCCGAACGCGCGGCGATTGCGTCGCCCAGTCGCGCAATCGTGGGAGCGGACTGCGGCTGGTGCATGATCCCGTTCGTCACCTCGAAATGCACGTCGTATCGGCATCGCGCCCAGTCGAGCAGCCGGTCCCAAGCGGCCGCCTGCCGCGCGACGAGATCGTCGGGCGTGTCGGCGCGGTAGCAAAGCAGGTCGCTCTCGCCATAGGCCGCGAGCGGGGCAGCGAAGGCGACGGGGTCGGGCGCGACGAGGTCGATGGCGGCGTTGGCAAGCCCCGTCAGCGGCATCGCCTGCGGGTCCAGCTCGCCCTCCACCGCACGCCATTCCGCGGCTACCGCTTCGGCCAGCGCGGGGGTAGGCGGCGAAAGCAGCGCGCGGCGCGGTGTTTGCACCGGCTTGCCGTCAAGCGCGATCACGCCGTCCGAATCGACCGTCACCTCGTTCCAGAACCGCTTCATGCTTGCGTCACGCCTCCGGTGGCGTGCGCCAGCGATGTGCCAGCGCGGCGGGGACGGTCGCGACCATGTACAGCGCGGACAACACGATCGCGATGCCCAGGATCCGGTGGGGCCAGTCGACGGCCCGCGCGAGCAGCAACACTCCGAGGATTGCGCCGAGCGAGGCGACGATACGAGTGGTGGCGATGAGCAAATAGCGGTTGCGCGCGGTTGCGCTGGAAGTGGTCATCGGATCTCCATCAGTCGCGGCAGGTCGGCGGCGGTTGCGGCCACGGCGCACGCACCCGCCGCCCTCAGTTCGTCGTCCGCGTGATAACCCCAGCCGACACCCAGCGCGCGGACGCCCGCCGCCTCGGCCATCAGCATGTCGTAGCTCGTGTCGCCGATCATCACCGTCGTCTCGGGAGAAGCGCCGGTCTCGGCTATCGCCGCCTCGATCATTGACGGGTGCGGTTTGGAAGGGTGCCGGTCGGCGGTCTGCAACGTGGTAAAGCGCTCACCGATGCCGTGATGTGCCAGGACATGGGCAAGCCCACGATCAGATTTGCCGGTCGCCACGCCGAGCGTCCAACCGTCCGCGCAAAGCGCGTCCAGTGCGGCGGCCATTCCGTCGAACAATGGTTCCGCGAACGCCGCCGAAT
>JBDSKT010000172.1:0-8487 GCA_039916765.1 Sphingomonas sp. | reverse complement strand
GGGATCCACTTTGCTGGGCATGATCGATGTATGCGGCTCGCATAGCGGCGACATAACCGGAACGGCGAAAGAAAAATGACCCGATTTCCGCTTGACGATCAAGGCCGCTCAACATCCCAGTCTTACTATCCCACAAAAAGGTAACGCGCCGTGCGCCGCGCGCCATCAGCCAATTGGAACCATGCTCGAATTCTAGTGGGTACAATCGTTGTTGTGCTTCAATGTTCGCGTTGCCGATAGCGTCTTGCATCGCCATGCCAGCCAAGGCGGCCAGTATGATGCTGGGCAACGCGCGCCAAAGGAAGCGCGATCGACATAATATGCAGGTTATGCCGAACAGCGCGGCAGGAATATAGGGAATGAGATAGCGGGGCGTGAAAGACGGTCGCACCAAGCCGGCCACGAGCACTATAATGATCGATACCAGCCCAGATAGAGCCAACATTCCGTCGGCGCGAGAATATGGCATTGGTTTTTCTGCGAACCACCGCCGCGACAGTTGCGCGCCCAAGATTGCAATCGCCGCTGCGACGATAACGAAAGACGCACGGCTGTCCCCGATCAGGACGAGGGGCAACATCCAGAAATCGCTGAACTGAAGTTTTGGATACCAGGCCACACCTGGCTTCATGAAATCCATCATGAACGACAATTGCTGGGGCAGCCATGCCGCCACGATCACCGCCATTATCAATACTGGCCAGCAATCTCGCCAACGTGCGCGAAACGTCCACACGATGCACAGGCACTGTAGGCCGGTAATCACGACTGCGTAAACGTGCGTGAGCATCATCAGCGCTCCGGCTGCGGCCCAGATCATCAATAAGCGAGAAGAAAAGGCGGTCATGCAGCGCCAGAATGCTATCGCCTGTACGGTGGCCAACAGGAACAATAGCGCCTGAGGGCGTGCCTGCGCGGCGAACATCAAGCCTGGCAACCAAACCGCCGCAAGCGCTGCCCAAACCAGGCGCTCGCGTCGATTATTTCCGCCAAACGCGGCGATCGTCGCGACCGAGCCCAGCGAGCAGATCAGACTTGGCAGACGAAGCGCGACGTCTCCGTTGCCGGCAACCTTTGTCCAGAGCCACATGCCACCATAAAAAATCGGGCCACTGAGTTCATGGCGGCACCATTCCACAAGGCCAGCGAAACTGCTCTGCGACGCGATCACGCCAGTGTAGGTCTCGTCCAACCACAAGGGTGCATACCATCCGAACACCCCCCGATGGATCAACCCTGCGATAAGGGCGGCGGCGATCGCCACGCGCTCAACTCTATGAACCTGTAAGGGAGATGAACTTGCTTCCGCCATCACCCGGTCTTCGCAAAATCTGGTTAATGAAAGATAACGGCCCGGTGGAAGGCAGAACTGCCTATCGCACGATTTTCCAGGGGCGGGCCCAGCAAAGCCGGTGATCCGTACCGGGGTTGATCAAGGTTTCACCTTCCGGTTTCAGGGGAGACGGCATCGCCGCTGCTCTTGCGAGGTAGGAGGAGATATCCGCGCTCCATCCGGTTTGTCGATACCAGACCGTGGGCAAGGAGCATTGCGGCGGTGGCGCCGATGCCAAGCGCAGCGCGCGCGCGATTTCCGTCGTTCCGGTGACCGCGCCCAGAGACAGCAAGGTAACGACCACCATCGCAGTTGATCGGTGTGCCGATAAGTCTGCTTGATACAGGCTCGTCGCCAGCGCCGCTGCCACCACAGCGAGGGGCGGAATCGATGCCCGCATCACGAAATCTGAACCGGCGCCGATATGGAAGAATGGGATCACGGCCAACATTGCCGCGGCCAGCAAAACCGCGTCCCGCCCAATGCCCCCGCCCCAACCTAGGCGATAAATGATCCATAGCGCCGGAGCGACCTCCAGCAGCAAAAACGTAATCAGCGACAAAAGGCGTATATGCTGCAAGCCCGATGGCAGTCGTTGCGCATCGGCTGCGAGATAGGACAAGGATGGCAGTGCCAAGATAAGAGCAATCACCGGGATTAGGACGTCCGTCCAGCGTATCGTCCGCTGATGGAAAGCTTGCAGCGCAGCCCATATTATCAGCGGGACAGCGCCAATAACCGCCAATGGCGACCAGATCGCAGCAATTGGTGCCGATGCCGCCAAGCTGCCAAACGTCGCGCCGCCGCGACGGTGCAACAGATAAAGCAGGCCGCAAAACCACCCGGCAAACGCGTGCTGCGGTACCCAAAAAATTAGCGTGATGACCGATGAGTATTGTAGGGGGGGCACCCATCGCTCGATATGGTCCAACGACACACTATCGCCGGTCACACCCGCTAGTAACGTCCCAACGATATCGAGACCGCTGAAGGATATAAAAACGATGAGCGCGACCCACCTCGCGCGACCGGCGGGAAACAGCGTGGCCGCGAGCGTCAACAGCAACCCGAATATCAGCGTGTTACATCCTAGCAGCGCTAGGTCTGTCGTGGTTTGATGCCCCAGCCCAACGAGCGATGGCATGAGATACATGCCCAACGGAGCGCGTAGAAACCACTCATTTCCGCCGATCTCATAGGCAAATGGCCAAGGCCGGAGTGCCATGTCGGCTAGGACGGCATCGCGAACCTGCCAGTCTTCATTGGCGAAAAAGAATCGCCCCTCCCCACCCAACAGCAAAAGGAGAGCGGCGATGGCGAAGCAACTGGCAAGGGTTCGCCAACTGATCTCTCGCGGTTCGCACCCGTTTACCTCGCTTCGCGCCAGAACGACAATGAAAACGCAGGCGACAAGCGCCAACATCGCCGCAATTCCTGCTTTGCCGAGGAACAGCGGCACGAGGACGTTATCGAGCGCAAACAGCGCAAACAGCAACACAATCAGCTTGCGACGAGTAATGCGTCCAAGGCTTGACGACAGTGTCGCCCCGACCTGCCCCCGTGCGCCGGACACCGGCCAAATTATGGTCCTGATCAAGCCGGGCGAGCCGACGCTCGGCCACCGCCCGTCAGCGAACGCGTGATATCAGCCAGTGTCTCGACCATGTAATCCAGCCGCGGTGCATCGATGCCGGGCCAAACGCCCAGCCAGAACGCGTCTTCCATGATCTTATCGGTGTTGGCGAGGCTGCCATGGATCCGGTACTCCACGTTCTTGAACGCGGGCTGGCGTGTAATATTGCCGGCGAAAAGCAGCCGCGTGCCGACCTTGCGATCCTCTAGCACGCGAGTCACTTCGTTGCGATTGAGGCCGCTACCGTCGCGGATGGTAAGCAGATAGCCGAACCAGCTAGGGTCCGTGCCCGGTGTCGCTTGGGGCAAATGATAGAATTGATCGAGTCCGGCGGCGCGCAACCGCTCTTCGAGGCCTGCGAAATTCTCGCGGCGACGGAGGATGAAATGGTCCAGCTTGTGCAATTGGCTGACGCCGAGCGCCGCCTGCATGTCGCTAACCTTCAGATTATAGCCGATATGGCTGTAGGTATATTTGTGATCGTATCCCTTAGGCAAGTCGCCCAACCGCCAACCGAAGCGATTTCCGCAGGTGTTATCGCGACCCGGCGCGCAGTAGCAATCTCTCCCCCAGTCGCGAAAGCTTTCGGTGATCTTGGCAAGCCCGGCGCTGTCCATGAGCACCGCCCCGCCTTCACCCATCGTAATATGATGCGCGGGATAGAAGCTTAGGGTTGCGATATCGCCGAACGTTCCGACATTCTGGCCGTTGGCCGTCGCGCCAAAAGCATCGCAGCAGTCTTCGACAAGGAGCAGGTTGTGCCGTCGGCATATCTCTGCGACGCGTACGACATCGAATGGGTTGCCGAGCGAGTGGGCGATCATCACCGCTCTCGTTTTGTCGGTGATCGCCGCCTCGAGTGCACCGACATCGACATTGTGCGTGGCGATATCGACATCGACGAAGACTGGAATGCAGCCGTACTGAACGATGGGCGTGATCGTGGTCGGAAATCCTGCGGCAACGGTGATTACCTCATCACCAGGCTTGATCGCTTTGGGCCCGCGCTTCCAGCTGGTCAGTGTAGCAAACGCGAGCAGGTTTGCGGCGGAACCCGAGACGGTGAGTTTCGAATGCTTGCGGCCGAATCGATCGGCCAGTTCACGCTCGAACCGTTCAGCATAGCGGCCGGCGGTGAGCCACATGTCGAGCGACGCGTCGATCAGGTGAGCGCAGTCGGCGCCGTCCATCACTTTGCCCGATGGCGGGATATAGGTTTCTCCAGGAACGAACGGTGTTTGTTCGCGAGAGTCAAAATAGGCGCGAGCGGCCTCGACGATGGCGGTGCGTTGCGGATCCACGGATGCGAATTCGGTCACAGTTCGGCGACTTTCTTTTGAAGATGATGCACTGCATTGGCCGTGTCGGCGGGCACAGCCAACCCCTCGAAATTGATGCGTTCGCGCTCGACGACCATCGGGCCGCGCCGCACCTGGGCGTGGATCGAGGTGACGTATTCGCCCAGAATACCGATGAATATCAATTGGATTGCCGATAGAAAGAAAAGCGAAATGATGACCGTCATGATCCCGCGCGGCGCGGCGCTCGGGTAGAAGAAATAGGCCGCAAGCGACCCCGTCGCGTAGAGCATGCACAGGGCGGCCAAAGCAAAACCCATCAACGTGCATATCCGCATTGGGACATTGGTAAAGGAAAAGATTCCATTGAGAGCCTGGTCGATCAGCCGGGGCAGGTTATTTTTCGAAAGCCCGACCTTGCGCGCTTCCCAAGTATACGGAACGATCACCCGGCTGAAGCCGACCGACGCGATGATCCCGCGCACATACGGATAGTGGTCGTCATGCTCGACCACCGCTTTCCATACTTTGCGATCGATGAGCTGGAATTCGCCCACATTCACCGGGATATCGATGTCCGAAAGGCGATTGACGATGCGGTAGAAGAGACCGCGGCACAGCCGTAAGCCTATACTTTCCTGTCGATTGACACGCGCGCCAGCGACGACTTCGACGCCGGTTTCCCACAATCGTACGAAATCGACGATCTTCTCAGGCGGATCCTGCAAATCGACCGCCAGGAAGACCACAACAGCGTCGCCGGTTGCGCACCGCAGCGCATTGAACATCGAACGAAACGGACCAAAGTTGCGAGCGTTCAGAATTACCTTCACCGATCTGTCCGCGATGGCGATACCGCGCAGGATATCGGGGGTCCCGTCGGTCGATGCATTGTCGGCGAAAATATGCTCGCAATCGTAATCCCGTAACGGCCCTGCAAACAAGGCGCGCGCCGCCCGATGGCAGCGTTCCACATTATCTGCCTCGTTGAAGCAGGGCGAAATGATGGAAATTTTCTTGCGAGTCATTGCATAACCTTTCCGGCCATCGTTACAGCGAGACGCTCGAGGTCTTGGCTTGGCAACGCCGAGACGCGGCCGGGTGTCATGCCGCAGCCAGCGCGGCAGCGACGGTGCGATCGAGGCCGTCCGCAAGACTGACCTGCGGCGACCAGCCGGTTGCAGCACACAGCGCGCGATTGTCGCCTTCCATGTGCATGATCTGGTTCGGGCCGAACGGTATCTTGCCGAAGACCAGCTCGAGACGGGGAGCAACGCGATCTCGGATCATCAGCGCGATATCGCGGACCGGGACGGCATCGCCGCGTGAGAGATTGAAGGTGCCCCGCGCCTCATCGTTCAACGCCGCAGCCAGAATTCCGGCAGCGGTATCGTCGTTGAACAGATAATCCCATCGCTGCGTACCGGGCGTCAGCTCGGGGGATTTCCCTGCCGCCATCTGGCCGATCAGGCGAGGGATCAGCCAAGTCGAATTGTCACCCGGCCCGTACGTGGCAAATAACCGCAACCAGGTGAATGCTACGCCCGCAGCCTCGCAACGTTGGCGCGCGAAATGACAGGCCGACAGTTTGGCCGCGCCATATGGCGTCGAGGGCATGGGAAGATGTGTCTCATCGACGGGTCCGCGAAGCTGGCCGTATTCCGCCTGACTGCCGATCCCGATGAATTTGCACGCACCGTAGCGGATAGCAGCATCGGCTAGACGGCATGTCGCCGTGATATTGGCAAACTGAATGTCTCCAGCGCGCGCCTCGCCCGAAACGCCCGTCCACGCAGCGTGAATAACAATCGCGGGTCGGACCGTAGCGAGAAGTGTGTCGATCGCATCGCCATCGGACAAATCCAACTGGTAATAAGGCACAGGGTTGCCAAGCAACCGACCCGGCGAGATCGCGCGACCCGTTGCACGCACATCGATGCCAGCGGCTTGTGCCGCACGCACGACGGCCGCCCCGACGAAGCCGGTCGCACCGGTGACCAACACCGGCGCAGTGGGTAAGGTCAATCTGCCCATCGGTCGTTAAAGTGAAAGATATTGGTTAATTTGGTCTTTAGAAATGCCAGCCAGATCGTGCTTTTGTTGCCAGCCCCGATACCAGTCCACGCTGAGGGACAGCGCGTCGTCGAGCGTGAGGAGGGAGTGCCAACCCAGTCGTTCCCTGGCCTTGCTGCAGTCGAGCATCAGGGTTGCGGCTTCATGCGGTTGTTGGCCGAAATCGCGCTCCCATCGCGCGCCAGCTTGCCATTTACGAGCGAGCGAATCCGCGACCTGCTGAACGGAGGCTTGATCGGCCATCGCCGGACCAAAGTTCCAGCCTTCGGCAAACTGTTCGTCGGCACTCAAGCGTTCCGCCAGCATCAAATAGCCGGCTAGCGGCTCCAGCACGTGTTGCCACGGACGAATGGCACCCGGATTTCGGATGGGCAGCGCCCGCGAGGCGACAAAGGCACGTATGGCATCTGGCACCAGCCTGTCGGCAGCAAAGTCACCGCCGCCGATGACGTTACCGGCGCGTGCTGACGCAACGCCAACCCCTGCCGCGCGCAAGAAGCTGTCTCGGTATGCCGAAACTGCAAGTTCTGCACACCCTTTACTGTTTGAATAGGGATCATGGCCGCCCATAGGGTCGGCCTCCGCGTAACCGCGAATGAGCCCGGTATTTTCATAACATTTGTCGGTCGTGATGACGATGATCGTGCGTACCGAAGGTGCTCGGCGGCACGCGTCCAGCACGTTGACCGTGCCCATCAGATTAGTGGCATATGTCTCCACTGGCTCAGCGTAAGAAGCGCGTACCAATGGCTGCGCGGCAAGGTGGAAGACGATGTCCGGCTCCGCGGCCCGAACCGCTGCTTCCACGGCCGCGAGATCACGTATGTCGCCGATCCGGTGATCGCAGAGGGCGGCGAGACCCAATAAAGCGAACAGCGATGGCTCGGCTGGAGGCACGAGGCTGAAGCCCGTCGTCCGCGCGCCTAGCGTGTCGAGCATCAGCGTCAGCCAGCTGCCCTTGAAACCGGTGTGCCCGGTCAGGAGCACACGCCGCCCGGTCCAGAACGCGGGGTCGATCGTCATTCCTTAATGCCAGACTTTCCAGTGCGCCTGCCGCGTTTCCCATAAGCCTTCAAGCATCTGCCGGTCGCGCAACGTGTCCATCGGCTGCCAGAAGCCGTCGTGAAAATATGATTTCAGCTCGCCATCTTGCGCCAGTTTCTCCAGCGGTTCGCGCTCCCATACGCAGTCGTCGCCGGCATGGAGATAATCACCAATATCGCGCGACAGTACGAAAAAGCCGCCGTTGATCCACCCCCCTTCGTCGACCGGTTTTTCGGCAAAGGCGCGCACATTGTCGCCATCCAGATCCAGCTGGCCAAACCGGCTACTGGGCCGGACCGCGGTGACGGTTGCCCGCTTACCGTGCGCGCGGTGGAAGGCGATCGTCGCGCCGATATCGACATCGCTCACTCCGTCACCGTACGTCAGGCAGAACGATTCATCATTGCCGATGTGCGGCAAAGCTTGGCGCAAACGCTCGCCGGTCATGGCGTTCGCGCCGGTGTTGATGAGACTGATGCGCCACGCCTCGGCGTCGTTGCGGTGAACCTCCATCGCCCCACTGCGCATGTCGAACGTCACGTCGGACATATGCAGCGCGTAGTTCGCGAAATACTCCTTTACCACATAGCCTTTGTAACCAAGGCAAATGATGAAGTCGTTGACCCCGTAATGAGAGTAGATTTTCATGATATGCCAGAGGATTGGCATCCCGCCGATCTCCACCATCGGTTTCGGGCGAAGCGATGTTTCTTCGGACAAGCGAGTACCCAAACCGCCGGCAAGAATGATCGCTTTCATATCGGGGACTTCTCAACAAAATTGGTAAACAGGCGATGAATCCATCGGCACTACAGTAGCGAGAGACCGCCCAAACGGTTCAGCGTCGCTTGCGCGCCAACCATACCGCAGACCGTGCTATCGAGCGCTATTGGCGAAATGCGTCCGGCGAGATCGCCGCGGCCGACCACCGCTTCCATCATCCACGAACCGAACCCCCCGTCGAGCAGGTGGTCCTCAAGCGTTTCCACTCTCGCGTGTCGCGCTACCGCTTCCGACTGGCGCGATTTACTTGCCATGCCCCACAACGGCATCGAATAAACGGGAGCTCCGTCCGCCCGCTCGAGCGCGATGCCAAGTGCCGCGCC
>JBDSKT010000171.1:0-3828 GCA_039916765.1 Sphingomonas sp. | reverse complement strand
GATGGCAAATGCCGCGCCCGGCGACGCCGCGGCTGGCGCCGTGCTTGCCGACATCGCCGAAGAACTGCTCGCCGATTATCCCGAGAACGCGCTCTATCTCGGCATCGACAAGGGCAAGCGTGCGGCTCTGCGCAGTCGCTTCGCCGATCGTACCCATGCCGCCGATCTCGACCGCGCCGGCCGAGCGACCAAGCGTCTGGCGCAACTGCGCGCCATCGATCGCCACTCGCTCTCAAATGCCGTCGCGCTTGACGCGGACACAGCGCAGTCCGCCTACGAACTTGCGGTCGCGGGGTATCGCGCCATGCCCGTCGGCGACGTCGCCATCCTCAACGGAAACAATAGCTTTCGTAACACGCCTTATGCCGTGTCTCAGCTCGGCGGCGCGTATTCCGACCTGCCTGACGCGCTTGAGACCAAGCACGACGTCGCCAATTCCGCCGATGCCGACGCGTATCTCGCGCGACTCGAGAGCTATGCCGCCGCGCTCGACGGCGAAACCGCACGGATCCTGAACGATGGCGCACGCGGCGCAATCATGCCCGATTTCCTAATCGACATCACCGCCGCGCAAATCAAGGCACAGGCGGCTCAGCCCGTCGCCGAATGGCCTATCGTCACCACATTTGCCGCCAAATGCGCCAAGGCTGGCATGCCGGACAGCTATGCGAAACGCGCCGCCACGATCGCACGGGAGCGGATCGTCGACGGGTTGAACCGACAAGCCGCGGCGCTCGATTCGCTGCGATCCAAGGCTTCCTCCATGCCCGGTCTATGGGCCCGTCCTGGTGGCGATGGCTGGTACGATTGGCTGGTCAAAGCCGGCACGACGACCAACCGTTCGCCGGACGAGCTTCACCAGCTCGGCCTTGCGCAGAATCGTGCGCTCAACGCGCAGATCGATATGCTGCTAAAGGCGCAGGGCATCACACAGGGCACGGTCGGCGAACGCCTCACCGCGCTGAGCAAGCGCCCCGATCTGCTGTTTGCCGATTCGGACGCCGGGCGAGCTAAATTACTAGCCTATCTCAACGGCCGAATCGCCGATATCCGCACGCGCCTTCCCCGCGCGTTCAACACGCTCGTTAAGGGCAATCTCATCATCCGCCGCGTGCCCGTGGCGATCCAGAATGGCGCACCAAACGGCTATGCCGGGCCCGGCTCGATGGACGGATCGCAGCCCGGCATCTACTACATCAACCTCAAGAGCACCGCGATCTGGCCGCGTTATTCGCTGCCCACCTTGTGCTATCATGAGGGCATTCCGGGCCATGTCTGGCAGGGTGAGTATAGCTACAAACTGCCGCTGATCCGCTCGCTGCTCGCGTTCAATGCCTATTCGGAAGGCTGGGCGCTGTATGCCGAACAGCTGGGCAGCGAGCTCGGCGCATACGACGGCGATCCGCTGGGGCAAATCGGCTATCTCCAGTCGATGAACTTTCGCGCTTGTCGGTTGGTCGTCGATACCGGCATCCACGCCAAGCGCTGGACATTCGAGCAGGCGCTTCATTGGTTTCAGCAGGCGACGGGTATGCCGGTCGGCCAGCTTACCTCGGAACTGCAGCGCTACTGCGCGATGCCGGGCCAGGCTTGCGGCTACAAGATGGGTCATAACGAGATCAACCGTCTGCGCGCCAAGGCGATCGCGGCGATGGGTTCGCGTTACGACCTCAAGGCGTTCGACGACGTGGTGGTTAAGACGGGCAACGTGCCGCTGACATTGCTCGAACGCGTGGTCGATCGCTACATCGCAGCGTGACCATTTCTGTCCAGGAGTATTCCAATGCACCGTGCCACGCCACGCTGGATGCTTGCTTCGGCAACAATGGCGATGGCCGCCGCGCCACTGTTCGCGCAACACAAGAACGGGACAGCCCATGAGGCCGAGCGTATCGCTTCACAACCGGCGCGCGATGTCGGCGTGGTCAAGACAAAGATTCCGGCGGTATTAGCGCGAGCGGCCAGCGCCCCGTACAGCCTCACCAGTACGCAAAACTGCCCGCAACTCACCGCAGGGATCCAGGCGCTAGACCGTGCGCTTGGTCCGGACTTCGGCGAAAGCGTGCCGGTCAGTGGCACCAAGGCGGGACAGATTGCCAAGATCGGTGGAGAGGCGTTAGTCGATAGCGTTATCCCGTTTCGTGGGCTGGTGCGCGAGGTCAGCGGCGCGGCGGCGGCGCAGCGACGACTTCAGGCGGCAACCTATGCGGGATTGGCACGGCGCGGATTCCTGCGCGGCATCGCCCATGGACGCGGATGCCGCTGACCAACGCGGGGCGCAGGCTCGATGTCCGGCTTACAAGGCCGAGCGCGCATTGCAGGTTCTCGATCAGACGCGCGCGGCTTGGGCATCGACGTCCGCGAACAGCCTATCGATCGCGGCCAGCGCCTCGGGTTCGACCAGCGTTGGAGTGTGGCCGGTATCCGCGACCGTGACCAACTCGGCGTGATCGATCGCGGCGACCATCCGCTCTGCGGTCTTTGCGGCCAACACATCGGACAATGCTCCCCGCACGATCAGCATCGGCACATGCTTCATCGCAGCCAGCGCGGCCCACATATCCGGCGCCGCTTCGTTGCCCGGCACGCGAAGCGGCTCGGCTATCTTCATGTCATAGGCAAGCACGATGCGCCCGGCGCTGTTCAAGCGGTAAAGCCGCTTCGCCATCGCCAGCCATTCCTCGATCCGCCAACGCGGATATACGTCGGCATTCGCTTCGGCGATGGCGCGTGCGGCGTGCATCCACGTCGGCCAGACTTGCTGCCTGCCGACATAGCCGCGAATCCGGCTTAGCCCGGCCGGCTCGATTTCCGGACCGATATCGTTGAGGATCACCCCAGCAAGCGTCCCCACGCCACGCGCGGCGAGCAGCATAGTCACGATGCCGCCAAGCGACGTTCCGACCGCAATCCAGCGCTCGATTCCCAGATCGGTAATCAGCGCTGCAATGTCGTCGGCGTAAGTCACGGGGACGTAACTCATTGCGTCCTTGGCATTCTCGCTCATCCCGCGCCCACGAAAATCGACCGCGATGACACGCCAGTCGCCCGCCAGTCGCTCAGCCAGATCGGCATAATCGCGTGCGTTGCGCGTCAGGCCCGGCATGCAGAGCAACGGCGGACGATCCGCGCGGCCCGGATAATCGCGATAGTGGAGCTTCAACCCATCGGCCGACATCCAGTATCGGTCTTCATATTCCGGCATGGTTGCGTCCCACAGGCATCACCCCCCATATCGCGGCATGAGCGACCGCCCGCAAGCATATCGGCCCGAAACGGCGATCCTCGAGCTGGGCGATGTGTTTTACGACCGGGTAGCGGCGGCAGATTTTCCCCAAACGCGTCTTCGCTTCCGCAACGATCGCGCGGCGGCGCAGGTCGGACTCGAGATGTTGAGCGACGAGGAATGGATACACCACTTCGGGCGGTTCGCGCCATTGCCCGGCAATCTGACGGATCCTCTCGCGCTTCGCTATCACGGCCATCAGTTCCGAGTGTACAACCCGGAAATCGGCGATGGGCGCGGTTTTCTGTTCGCGCAGCTACGCGACACGTCGGGCCGCCTGATGGACCTCGGCACGAAGGGATCGGGCCAGACGCCGTGGAGCCGGTTCGGCGACGGGCGGCTCACGCTGAAGGGCGGCATTCGCGAGATACTCGCGACCGAGATGCTCGAGACACTGGGCGTTGAAACCTCGCGCAGCTTGTCGCTGATCGAAACCGGCGAACGGCTCGAGCGCGGCGACGAACCCTCCCCCACGCGCTCAGCAGTCCTGGTCCGCCTGAGCCACGGACATATCCGCATCGGTACCTTCCAACGCATCGCGA
>JBDSKT010000170.1:0-2514 GCA_039916765.1 Sphingomonas sp. | reverse complement strand
TGACCGCGAAGGCTTGGTTCAGCACCGCCGCCTTATCGCCCGCTGCGGGCAGCCCGGCGAGCGTGACGCGATCGAGTTTATAGACCACCCCGGGATCGGCTTCGAGCACGATCAGGGGCCGGCCTTGCCGCGGCTCGAGCCGCGACGTCACTCGCGCATCGTAATAACCCTCTGCCTTGAGCAGGCTGACGAGCAGCGCCGTATCCTCCTTCGCGCGCCGATCGAGCTGCGCGGCGTTCGCGGGCGACCCATCGTGAGTAGCGAGCGCCGAAAGCTCCTTGAACCGCTCGCGCAACAATGGCGTGGCAACCCCGTCGATGCCATCGATCCGATAATCGTAGCGAACGTCGCCAGCGACCGCTGCTGATGCATTGGGGTCGGCCGGCTCGGGCGGCGCGGCAGATAGATCGGGCCAAGCCACGCCGAGGCCCGGCAGCGGCGCAAGCGGCGATTGCGGATCGAGTTGGCCGGCCGTCGGTGCGGGCTGTGTGGATGTGATCGCGGACGGCGACGCAGGCGGCGCGGTTTGCGCCCCGCCGCGACAGGGGGCAGCGGCAAGAATAGTCGCAGCGGCGCAGCACAACGCGCCTCGCCACCCGCACGGCTCGATCATGCTTCAATCCCTACGAGCAGGGTCCGCGCGCCGCAACCCGGATACGGCGAACCTGATCAGCAGTTGATCGGTATCAGTGAATCGTGCCGACTGCGTGGTTCACGGCCATCAGCACGATCAGCCGCTCGACCTGGCGCCAACGACAGAAATGGACTTGGTTGCCAAGATCGCGGCTCCGGTCCGCCCGCGCCGCCGCTTCCAACCCGGCATTATCGCCGAACATGGCGATCAGCGTGTCGGCGTCGGTAACCTGGCTGCGGTCGGCGAGAAATGGCATGTACGGCAATGAAAGCTCCCCGCCCGACGGCGGATTTTCGTTGCATCGTGCATGCCAGGGCGAGACAAACCGCCAACTTCAGCGGCATGCATTGGTAAACGCAGGCCAGCGCCGCCTGGCATAGTTGCATCGGCCGTCCCGATCGTGGACGCTAGCGTCTCGCAGCGGGACGTGTCACGGGGCGGCTATGGCTAACCGATTACCCCGCAAATCGCCGCTCGGCGGCGGCATCCTGTTCGTGATCGGCGCGATCGGAGGCTCGGTGATCGGGCTATATCGCGGGTCGCCTACTTTGGGGTTTCTTGCCGGCGTTGGCATCGCGACATCGATCTCGCTGTTGCTCTGGGCACGGGATCACCGATCAACGTAGCGCGCGGGACAACCACACGACGCGCCCGACCACGTCGATCGCCGAGACGGGGACGCTAAAGGGCGGATAAGCGGGATTGTCGCTGACGACGGTCACTGCGCTTTTCCCCGCCCAAACGAGCCGCTTGACGATCAGCGCGCCATCGAGCCGCACAACGAACAATCCCGATTTGCGCGACGCGCGCTCGTCGATCAACATCAGGTCGCCGTCGCAGATCGTCGGCTCCATCGAATCGCCGCGCGCCGGCAAGAAGGACGCGCGCGTTCGATCGATCCCTAGCGAGGCAAGCACTGCCGGATCTACGACCAGCATATCCGCGACTGGATCATCATCCGACAACGCACCCGGCCCCGCTGATGCCGCGAGATCGAGACGCCGGATGGCCGGCGGGCCGACACGGCGCGGCGGGCCGCCCAGTACCGCCTCATCGACCCGGAAGAACGCCGCCAGCAATGCCCGGTCGCGTTCGGCAAGTCGCCTCGGCGAGCCGCGTTTCACGAATTGCTGGAGATAGGCTTCGTTGCGCCGGAGCATACGCGACAAAGCGGCATAACCCACGCCGCTATCGGTCACCAGCGCATCGAGCGCGGCGCGCGGATCGCTCATATCCATTGTCGATCGAATAGCACAGGATTTTTCCTAGACAAGTTGGAAATGACGGAACATTTCACGAACATTCCACTGATTGGAGTCGGAGGCGTCAAGACATGGTTTTGGGAAAGATCGATCGGTATTTGCGTGCAACCGGCATGCCGCCAACAAAGTTCGGGCGGCTCGCCGTCAATGACCCGCGGCTAGTTCGCGACCTGCGCGCCGGGCGGGAACCCGGTCCGCGCATGGTGGCCCGGGTCGAGGCGTTCATCGGCAAGCAGGCGGCGCTATGAGCCATACGACCGATCACGGTACGCGGTTGGCTCGCGCCATTGCGGCGCATGCATCGAAAAGCGGTTGCCCGGTAATCGTGGCAAACGCAGAATGGCGTTACTGGTCGAGCGCTACCTTCGCCGGCGCGCGGCATGGCATGACGCTCCTCGCGCCTTGCTCCGCGCCGCTCGAAAAATGGATGAAGGCGCTAGCGGAAGCGGAGTTCGACATTCCGCGTACGCTGGTCGCCGATCTGTCAATTTCCGGGATCAAGCGCGAAAGCGGAACAATCACTGTCCAAATCGAAGCCCTGACCGTCGATATCTAGATCTCAGCCTCGGGCGGCAAGACGGCGCAACGTTACAAGCGCGTCTTCCAACGACTCGGCAT
>JBDSKT010000169.1:0-4308 GCA_039916765.1 Sphingomonas sp. | reverse complement strand
CGTGTGCGCACCAGGCCAATGGACACGAAGGTCATCACCGGTACGTCGTCCTGGTTGAATACCGTCATTCGGCTGCGGAAGCTGCCCATTTCGGGGCGGCTGCGGGACGGCGTCTTCTCGAGGATTTCTGTTTCGCAGCGCAGCGTGTCGCCGGGATAGACCGGTTTCAGCCAACGCAGCTCGTCAATTCCCGCCGCGCCGAGGCCCGCCTGATCGAGCGCCTTCAAATTTTCCACGATCATCGACATGGTCATCGCGCAGGTGTGCCAGCCGCTCGCGGAAAGCCGGCCGAAATGCGTTTCCGCCGCAGCTTCGTCGGAAAGATGGAACGGCTGAGGATCGTATTTCCCGGCAAAGGCGGTGACCTCTTCGCGCGTCACGAGATAGCTGCCGAAACTTTCCTTCGCCCCGACCGCGATATCTTCGAAATACTGCATCAATTCGCCTTCTTCAGAGCGGCCTGGAATGGCGTATCGTCACCATCGAGACCACGGCCTTGCGGCAGGCCCAACAGATCCCGCACCAAAGGCGCGACGTCGACATTATCGAAACCTGGCAGCTTGCCCAGCGGCTTGATCGCAGGACCGTTCGCGATGAACAATGCGGCCATTTCCGGCGCGGCGTTGTCATACCCGTGGCTGCCCCGATCGCCCTCGTGCGTCGCCCGCGTCTTGGCGGTCAGCCAACCAATATCGGCAAGGCACAGATAGGGCGGGATGCGCGCATTGGCGCCATAATGCATCCGGCTCGGAATGTCCGCCTTGCGCCAACACTGAAGATGATCGTGCCGCTGTAGCAGCGCGCGCTCGAGCTTGGCTTCGTGGCCCGCTACCGCGAACAATGACGCGAAGGGCCCGGTCTCGAATATGACATAGTCCGCGGGGTCCGCGATCTGGTCCATCGCGATCGTGCGCGTAGCGCTGGTTGCCGCCATGCCGTGGTCGGCGACGATCACGAGATTGGCCGGCTGGCCCAAATCCTTCAACCTGTCCGCGAGGTGCCCGATCAGGGTATCGACCTTGGCGACGGCGGCGGTGACCTCGGGGGATGAGGGGCCGAACCCGTGTCCGGCGGTGTCCACGATATCGAAATAGAGCGTGATGAACCGCGGCCGCGATGCCGCCGGGCGGCGTAACCAGTCGATCACGCCGTCCACCCGCTGTTCTCCGCCAACGACGATGTCGAACGGCCACCAATCCTCCGGCCGCACGCCGCCTGTCACCGTATGCGGATAATCCGGCGCCATGGTCCCGCCCCAGGCGACGTTCGATCCCGGCCAGAACATCGTCCCGCTGCGCAGGCCAGCTTTCTCGGCAGTGACCCACAGTGGCTCGGCGGCGTTCCACCAGAACGGGTCCTTGCCGTCGTCGATGGTAAACTTGACGTCGGGCTTGGCCGTATCACGCATGTTGTTCGATACGATTCCGCTACGATCGGGGCGGAGGCCGGTGACGAGTGTCCAATGGTTGGGGAAGGTCTTCGACGGGAAACTCGGACGCATCGCCGCGGAAATGCCGCCCGCCGCCAGCGCGTTCAGCCTGGGCGTCACCCCGCGCTCGAGATAGTCGGGCCGGAAGCCGTCGATCGACACCAGGATGGTGACCGCAGGGCGATCCTCCCCCGGAGCTCCGACCGGCACGGCCATCGCCGGTGGAAGCGAGGCGGGGCCGTGCGGGTGAGCGCAGCTCGCCGCGGCAAGCGTCAGCAGCGCCGCAAAGAGCGGGCGGATCCGGGCCATCGGCGACTCCATGTTTGCCGCGCCCTAATGCCCGAGCGAAACCTTCGCGAACAGGCTGAAGCTCACCGGAAATTTGCCATAGGCCGCATCGAGCGCGGCGGGCTTGCCGTAAACGCCGACCGCGCCGCCGAGCGCTGCCTGTATTGGCCCGACGAGCGTAAGCCGGTACGCATAGCCGCCCTCCAGTCTGCTGATGCGGAATGTGCGATCATGCAGCGGATCGGCGGGGTCGGGAAACAGCTCGTCATTGGCGACATTTTCGAATCGCCCGAACACCGTGTGATGCGCGCCGACCTCGTAATTCGCCTCCGCCAGAAAAGCGGTCAGCGCGCGACCCGGCTGCTTATTCTTGATCGCGAACCCTGCGGTGGCCGAAAAGCCATCCTGCGCATAGCTTAGGCTCGCCGTCGTGCGATGCTCATTGATTGCGGGTTCCAACTGCTCGCCGCTCTTGATGAAGCCGTGGCTGATCTGCGCCGCCCAAGCGGGTGACGGCGTCCAGCTTGCTCTTACGCTCCAGGAATCGAGACGCGGTGCTTCGATATTCCAGCGATGTTGATCCGGTTCACGCCCGCGAAACGCCGATCCTTCGATTTGCCAATGGGCGGTCGCCGCGCCGCCGGTCAGGACGCCGTAGCTGATATGCGTCGAATCGAACCAGTGATGCGTAATCGGGCTTTCGGGCAGATAGGTCGCCGACGCCCGGTGCATGAAGGCCGACGGCCCGAGCGCGGGCTCGGCCACCGGGCCACCATAGACGAACAGGCTGGTGCCCGGCGCCACGTCGATATCGAATCGCGCAGCTAGCTCCATGAACAGGTCGTGCGGGTGCTGCCGGTCAATCAACGGATTGGTGCCGTCGGCGGTTTCGCCAGTTGCAAACAGATTGTGGTAGCCGCGCGGACCCATCGCCGGTTCCAGGCTGAGCATTGAACGCAGTTGCAGCCGCGCGCCGCCGAAATCGCGCACGCCCTGCAACATCGCCATCGACTGGACGAACGCATCCTTACCGCCGCGCGGGCCGCCCTGATCGGTATAGACGCCCCAGGCATAGCCGTGGAGCATCACCATCCAGGCACCCGTCGCGAGATGCAGCCCATGCATCGCGCCATTTGCGCCCGGTACACGCGATGTGCCGGAGCCCTCGCCGTAAGCGACCGACGCATTTCCCATACCTGCCATGGCCGGCATGACGGCGCCCGGACCCTGCGGCGTCGGCATCGCCATCGTCATTGGCGGTATTGCCGGTTCCCCACCCGGTGCTGTCGGTGTCGCGGCCGGCGGCGAATCGGGCGCGGCTTGCGTGGGTGACATATCCATGGGCGACATCGGCGCCGGCCAGATTTGCGGCGGGGAAGGCGCGGGCCCGTGCGGGGCTGGATGTGCTGGGGCCGCGTGCATCACCTTCGCCGCCCGCCCGGCTTTTGCCCTCGCTGGCGGAGGCTCAGGCGACGACGGCATCGCCATACCGGGCATCGCACCACCCGGCATCGTCTGTGCGGTGACCGAAGCCGGGAGCGCGAACGAGGCGCTTGCGAGCAAGGCGGCGATCCACCTCATGCTGCCAGCATCCATATCGCCATGCCGATCATCATCAGGTTTTCCGTCAACGACACGAACCCCAACGGCACGTTGGTCGATCCGCCAACACAAGCGCATTTCAGTTCGCGCTTATCGACATAAACCGCCTTGAACACCGACACCGCTCCGATCCCGCCGATGAACAGCGCAAGCGGAATGGACAGCCATTTCGCCGTGCCCGACACCATCAGCACACCCGCCAGTCCCTCAGCGAACGGATAGAGGTATCCATAGGGAACCCAGCGTCGCGCGAGCAAATCGTAATTGAGGAACATAGTCGAGAAACGCTCGACATCCTGCAGCTTCAGGATCGCCAGCACGCACATGCTGAAGGCGATGAACCATTCGGCGGCGCGAGCCGTAAACGGTGTGCCGAACGCGCCCGTACTGGCCGCCAGCGCCATCAGCGCGGTCATGGTGAAAACCGCGACGACCGGGCGGTAGCTCGTCGAATCCTTCGTCGGAACCGTTCCGCCAAAGAACCTGGTCAAATCATCGTTCCCGCCGATCCGCTTGCCATCGATGAATGTCTGCGGCGTCGTCGTGACGTGATGCTTGGCCTTGAACGCGTTGGTTTCGGCACGTGTCTTCAACCAGTGGTCGTCGATCGCATAACCATGTCGTTCGAGCTGCCATTTGGCCTTCAAGCCATAGGGGCAGAGATGTTCGGGCATCACCATTCGGTAGAGAGTCGCGGTTTTGCGGGGGGTTGTCGTCTCGTCCATCCACGCCATATGGTATCCGTACCATGGTACGGAGTCAAGCATGGCGGCACTAAGCATCGGGGCTCTGGCGAAAAGAGGTGGCGTCGGCGTCGAGACGGTGCGCTATTATCAGCGCCGCGGCTTGCTCGATACGCCACCGCGCGGAGGCGAGGGGATCAATGGCGGCATTCGGCGTTACGGCGATGAGGATGTCGGCCGGCTCAAGTTCATCCGCACCGCGCAGGCCGCGGGCTTTACCTTGGAACAGATCGCCGAACTACTCGA
>JBDSKT010000168.1:0-10415 GCA_039916765.1 Sphingomonas sp. | reverse complement strand
TGCCTCGCCTCGGTGCAGCTGGGCAAAAACCCGTTCCACGGCGTCGATGGCGTCGTTCATTCCGACAACCTGTGACGCAACCGCTTCGCTGACAAGAAACATATATCCTCCGCCATATTCGCGCCCCAAATAACCAGAACTCGCCATTTCGTCCACGGTTGACATTTCGTCGTGACCGGGATATGGAGTTGCGACTTGCCGGGAAAGTTTCCGGGTTAAAGGCAGGAGTTTGCTGCGATGTCCCCAACTGTCCGTAAGATCATGGTCAAGGGCCTCCTTGCGACCTGCCTTACCGTCCTGAGCAGCGGCGCGGCTGTAGCGTGCGAGAATGGCGTCTATGCCGGCCCGGACGGACAGAGACTGGTGATAAGTAACCGAGGATATGAGGGAGCTCCTCCCCAGTGGCGCTACGGTTTCATCGATGGGCGTTTTGGTGCCGTATCTGCGGCTGAGAGCCCGGTCCACTGCACTTCTACCGGCGTGGAGGTCAGTATCGATAACAAGCCAGCTATGGCCTGGACCCGCGTGCCCCTTGCCGAGACGCCCGCGCATTTCAAGAGCTTCGACGCCCAGCTGGATGGCCTGCTGATCGAACCGCAGGACGGGCAGACCAAGCATCCGCTCGTCATCTTGCTCCACGGCTCTGAATCGACGGCTGCGCTGCAATTCGGGCGCAATTACGCTTACATTTTCGCGGCACAGGGTATCGCGGTATTCATGTACGACAAGCGGGGGACTGGCACGTCGGAGGGCTTCTACACTCAGGATTTCGAATTGCTCGCCGACGATGCAGTGGCCGCGTCAGAGGAAGCGCGGCGGATGCTTGCCGGCCGCTATTCCCGTTGGGGCTATTTCGGCGGCAGCCAGGGCGGCTGGATAGGTCCGCGTGCGGCTGAGAAGAGTAATCCGGATTTCGTCGAGGTCGGCTTCGGGTTGGTGGAAACCCCGCTGGAAGAGGATCAGCAGCAGGTGCAACTCGAACTGCGCAACAAAGGCTATGGCCCCGACGTGCTAGCCAAAGCGCTGCAAGTCACGAATGCCACCGCCGTCGTGGTCGCCTCGCACTTTACCAGCGGCTATGATCAGCTTAAACAGATAAAAGAGCGATACGGCAAGGAGCCATGGTTCTCACAGATCAAAGGCGAGTTTACCGGCACCGTTCTGCACGACGACCCGGCAGAGCTAAGGGTAACGGGCGAGGCGCGGGTTAATCCGGTCGGCGTGCTCTGGCATTACGACGCGCAAAGGGTGGTCCGCAGTCTCAAAATGCCCCAGCTTTGGGTGCTGGCCGGCGCGGATCGCGAAGCACCTAGCGATCTAGCCCGTGAGCGCCTTACCGACCTCATCCACCAAGGTCACAATATCGATCTCTACGTCTATCCCCACACCGACCATGGCATAGCGGATTATGTGGAGCTTCCCAATGGCGACCGGAAGGTCACGCGCATCGCCGATGGATATCTCCGGCTGCTGGGGGATTGGGCCAAGGAAAAGCTCAACCCGCCTTACGGTCGCGCCGAAAAAGTCGGCGGCAACGGAACTGCGAAGCCTGTGCAGCGCGCCCATTGATAATCTTACTCACCAGCCGGCTGCGGGTTCATTCGGCTGCTCGCCAAAGGCATAGGCCGCCGCGCTCACGCCTCAAGCAGATCGCGCAATATCGCCGCGTCGCGGATCGCGGCGCCGGAGGCGGTGTTGTCGAAGATGCACCAAGACGAACAATCCTGGCATTCGTTGCCCATCATCGCGGCGGCCAGCGGCTCCAGTCGCCGCGGCCCGTAAGGCGAGCGATAAATGTGAGGCGAGCCGTGGAGCCGGTGATAGTGCAGCCCGGTCCAGCCACCGGGTTGATCGCCACCAGCGGCGAGCACCGGGTCAGCGACGACGCGAGCGACGCGGCTAGTCGCCAGACATCGGTCGGCTTCATCCGTGAACCAGCTTGCATGTCGTGGCTCGCAAGCAAGCCCGACGTCCCCGCCGACGGCCCGGCGCAATCCGATCAGGAAGGTCTGGGCGATGTTTTGGTCGAACTTCAAACTGGGTGGCAGCTGCAACAACAACACGCCGAGCTTGGCACCTAGACCGCCGACCTCCCCGATAAAGGCATCGAGCTGCCCGTCCGTATCCACAAGTCTTCTGGTGTGGGATATTTCCTTCGGAATTTTCACGGAGAACCGGAATTCCGCAGGCACGCTCGCCGCCCACCGCTCGTAGGTCGTGCGCCGGTGCGACCGATAAAAGGAAGAGTTGATCTCCACCGCCGGCAGGGCGGCGGCATAGCGTTCCAAATGCGTGCCTTGCCCGGGAAAGTCGCCAGCCTCGCTCGTCGGGATCGCCCAGCCAGCTGTGCCCACCATTATGCGACGCATTGGATATCCCTATCTCTTTCGTCGCGGTCCATCACGTTTGGATCAAAACGCACAAGGTTCTGCCCATCCTATAGCGCCGTCGGTAGGCACCAAGCATAACGCCGGTCCTTTGCCGCCGTGGCTGGTCTTCAAGAGACTGACGCTTGCCGCAACTGCAGATCGACGCGACGAAGTTTGCCGGTCACCGTTTTCGGCAGCGTGTCGATAAATTCGATTTCGCGCGGATATTTATACGGCGCGATAATCGCCTTGACGTGAGCCTTCAATTCTTCCGCCAATGCCGGACCAGTGGGCCAGCCGGGAATTAACACCACGAACGCCTTCACCAATTGTCCGCGTATCGCGCATTTCACGCCGATGACCGCGCATTCGCGAACCGCCGGGTGAGAACAGAGCGCGTTTTCGACCTCGGGCGCTGCGATATTGTATCCGGATGACACGATCATGTCGTCCGAGCGAGCGACGTACCAAAAATACCCATCGGCATCGCAGCGATACGTATCGCCCGTGATATTCCACCCGTCGATAACATAGGAAACCTGGCGGTCGTCGGCGAGGTAGCGGCACCCCGTCGGGCCGCGTACGGCAAGCCGTCCGGTGCCTTCGGCCAACGGCTGGCCGGCGGGATCAAGGACGCGAGCCGTGAAGCCCGGTACGGCCTTGCCTGTCGCGCCTGGGCGGATGTCATCACCCGCGGCGGAAATGAAGATGTGCATCATTTCCGTCGCGCCAATACCGTCGATGATCGCGATGCCCGTCGCTTCGTGCCACGCTTGCCAAGTCGCGGCCGGCAAATGCTCGCCAGCCGACACGCAGGTGCGCAGCGACGCGGCAGGAGCATCGCCGAGCGTCAAGATCGCCTTGTATGCCGTCGGCGCCGTGAATAGTGTCGTCACGCGGTGGTGCGCGACGGCATCGACCAGCGCGCGCGGCGTCGCCTGTTCCAGCGTCACGGCCGTCCCCCGAAAACGTAGCGGGAAGATCAGCGTTGCGCCCAGACCGAATGTAAAGCCAATTGGTGCCGAGGTGCAGAAGACATCGCCGCGTCGGGGTTTGAGGATGTGCCGGGCAAAGGTGTCGGCGCAGACGAGGATGTCGCGATGAAAATGGACGCAGCCCTTGGGCGTACCGGTTGTGCCAGAGGTGAACGCGATCAGCGCCGGATCGTCCGCTTGCGTGGCGACGGGTACGAAGTCGGGCTCGGTGTCGGCGAGGAGCTGCTCGAGCATTCCCGTCCCGCGATCACCCTCGTAAGTCAGCATCGACCGAACGCAGCCAATGCGCGCCGACGCCTCGACGAAATCATCGACCGCGCGCACATCGACGATCGCATGGCTCGCCCGCGCATTGTCGAGCACCGCGGCAATTTCACCGGCGCGAAGCATCGGCATCGTCGTGACCACCACGCCACCCGCCTTTAGGACGCCGAGCCACGCCGCGAACATCATCGCCGTGTTGGGCCCCCGCAGCAGCACGCGGTTGCCAGGGACCAGCCCCTCTTGCTCGGTGAGAAGCCGCGCAATCCGGTCGGAACGATCGGCAAGCGCGGCGTAGCTCCATTCGCCCGCGTCGTTGCGCACCGCAAGCAAATCGCCATCGCCCTCCTCGACGGCACGGTCGATCAGCTCGACGGCGGCGTTGAGTTGCTCGGGATAACGCAGGTCGGGGTGATTGAACGCGAACAGCGGTTGCCGCTCGGGCGCGGGCAGACGGTCGAGCACAAAACGATCGACCAGTGCGGTCACGGCACGACCGCCATCGTTTCGATTTCGATCAACGCACCGGGTTCGACCAGCGCAACGACCTGCACGACCGCCATCGCGGGATAATTGCGCCCGATCAATTCCCGATAGGCCGCGCCCATGCCCGCCAAATTAGCGACATAGTCGTTCCGGTCGACGACATACCATGTCATCCGCACGATATGTTCGGGCAGCGCGCCACCCTCGGCCAACACCGCGAGCGTGTTACACAACACTTGCCGGAACTGGCCGACCAGATCAGGCGCGGTCAGACGCTCCTGCTCGTCCCACCCGATGATCCCGCCGGTAACGATCAGCCGCCCCTGGGCGGCGATACCGTTGGCGTAGCCGCGGGGGCGCGGCCATCCGGGGGGCAGCAGCGTGCGATGTCCGCCCGCCACATCAATTCCCCTCGAACAGCGGCGAGCGCTTCGCCGCGAACGCTTCGAAGGCGCGTATAAAATCTTGTGTCTGCATGCAAATCGCCTGCGCCTGCGCCTCCATCTCGATCGCAACGTCGAGACTGACCGCCCACTCGACATTTAGCTGCGTCTTGGTGATGCCGTGCGCGAACGTCGGCCCCGCGGCAATCGCGCGCGCGGCCGCCGCCGCGTCGTCGAGCAATGCCTCGGGCGCAACAATGCGATTGTGAAAGCCCCAGCGCTCCCCCTCTTCCGCCGTCATCGTGCGCCCCGTGAACAGCAACTCGGATGCGCGGCCATGCCCAATGAGCCGCGGTAGGATCGCGCAGGCGCCCATATCGCAACCCGCCAATCCGACACGCGTGAACAGGAACGCGGTTTTCGCAGCTGGCGTCGCCAGGCGGATGTCGGAGGCCATCGCCATGATCGCACCTGCGCCGACGCACACGCCATCGATCGCAGCGATGATTGGCTGCGGGCACGCGCGCATCGCCTTGACCAGATCACCCGTCATGCGAGTGAATGCAAGAAGCTCGGGCATCGCCATCCTGGTCAGCGGTCCGATGATCTCGTGCACGTCGCCGCCAGAGCTGAAATTGCCGCCCGCGCCCGTCAGCACCACCGCCTTGACCTCGGTGGCATAAGCCAGCGCACGGAAGGTGTCGCGCAACTCTGCATAGGAATCGAACGTCAGCGGGTTCTTGCGCTCGGGCCGATCGAGCGTGACGGTCGCGACGCCCGCGTCGAACGCCCAATCGAAATGCGTCGGCCGGAACGAGGCAGGGTTCATATGTTGGTTTCCTCGGCAACTGTCGATGTCTTGAGATGGCGGAGCAGTATGGACAACTGCTTGCACGCCGCCGCCGCGAGACCGGCGAACATAGCGTCGATCCAACTGTGACGCGCCTCGGCCGTCGCGCCGAAGTGTGCGGTTCCTTCGGCGTCGAGCCGGCGGCGTACGCGCTTCTCGATCACCATCGTGCAATACAGCCGCCGCGACCGCCATCGCAAGTTCGATCGACTATCGAGCGCGCGATGGTGTTTTCCCCGGATCGCGCCGATCGTCATACCTCGCTCCCGTCGATCACGATGGCCTGACCGGTGACATGCTGCTGCTCGGGCAGGCAGAGCCAGAGCACTCGCGCCGCGACCTCCTGAGGAGTGACGAAGCGCCCGTTGGGATTCAGCATGGCGAGCTCGGCGCGTGCGGCCTCGATACTGCGCCCCGTACTCGCCTGGATCCGCGCGGCGGCGGCGGCGACGAGATCGGTGTCGGTAAAGCCGGGACAGACCGCATTGACGGTCAAGCCGGTTCCGGCGAACTCCGCTGCGAGCGACCGCATCAGCCCGACGGCACCGTGCTTCGCCGCGGTGTAGGCAGCGGTATAGGCATAGCCCTTGAGCCCGGCGGTCGAAGCAATCGTCACCATCCGACCGGTCGGCGCAGCTACGAGATCCGCCAGCGCCGCCTGACAACAATGAAACACCGCGTCGAGATTAACGGCGATCGCGTGCCGCCAGGCTTGCGCGCCGGTCCGCGCGAACGATGCGCTTTCCGCCGCGCCGGCATTAGCGATCAGTATCGTGAAAGGCCCATTGGCCGCGCGACCAGCGGCAAAGGCA
The DNA here is from genome assembly GCA_039916765.1 of Sphingomonas sp. Lineage (GTDB taxonomy): Bacteria > Pseudomonadota > Alphaproteobacteria > Sphingomonadales > Sphingomonadaceae > Sphingomonas. The sequence continues at coordinate 4,259 of JBDSKT010000168.1, read as the reverse complement.
CCGCCCACAGCGATACGATCGGTTACATCGGCGGCTACGGCATGCGCATGGCCGACCTCCGCCGCGACGCGCTCGAGCGGGTCGATGCGCCGGCCGACCAATGTCAGCCGCGCGCCTTCACCTGCCAGCGCGCGCGCGATCGCCGCACCGATACCAGTGCCGCCACCCGTGATCAGCGCGTGCTGCCCTGAAAGTCTCACGCCTTCGTCCCCGGGGCGCGGGCGAGGATCCGCATCAACTGCTCCTGGCCGGCGAGATAGGGCGGCGGGACGAACGTGGCCGTATAGCCCGCCGCCGCCGCTTGCCTGAGCGTCCACATCGGGTCGATCAGATGCGGGCGGGCCAGGGCGACTAGGTCGGCGCGGCCAGCCGCGAGGATCGAGTTGACGTGATCGGCCTCGTAGATGTTGCCCACCGCCATCGTCGCGAGCTTCGCCTCGTTGCGGATGCGGTCCGCAAACGGCGTCTGGAACATGCGCCCATAAACAGGCTTCGCCTCAGCCCAGGTCTGCCCTGCCGACACGTCGATCAAATCGGCGCCCGCTTGCGAGAAGGCACGCGCGATCTCGACCGCTTCCGCAGGTGTCACGCCGTCCCCGCCTGCCCAGTCACTAGCCGAAATGCGCACCGCCATCGGTCGCTCGGCCGGCCACGTCGCGCGCATCGCGGCTAACACTTCGAGCGGATAACGCAGCCGGTTTTCCAGGCTCCCGCCATATTGATCGTCGCGCCGGTTCATCAGCGGCGTGATGAACGATGAAAGCAGATAACCGTGCGCGGCGTGGAGTTCGACCATGTCGAAACCCGCTTCGTCCGCCATACGGGTCGCGGCGACGAACTGGTCGCGCACCGTATCCATATCGGCGCGGGTCATCGGCCGCGGGCGCTGGTTTTCGTCGGTCCATGCCACATCCGACGCGGCGATCAGCGGCCAGTTGCCGGCGGCCAGCGGCGTATCCATCCCTTCCCAACCGAGCCCGGTCGACCCCTTCGCGCCACTATGGCCAAGTTGGAGGCAGAATTTCGAGCGGCTGTTGGTGTGGATGAAATCAACGATCCGCCGCCACGCCGCGACATGCCCGGATGCATACATGCCCGCGCAACCCGGCGTAATGCGACCGGTGGGCGAAACGCACGTCATCTCGGTATAGACCAGCCCCGCCCCGCCCCCGGCGCGCGCGCCATAATGGACGAGATGAAAATCGTTCGGTGTGCCATCCGTCGCCGAATACGTCGCCATCGGCGAAACGACGATGCGGTTATCGAGCCGCATGTCGCGAAGGGTGAAGGGCGCGAACATTGGCGGCGCGGCAACCTTGCCGCCGTGGAACCAGCGCTCGACGCCGTCCAGCCATGCCGGGTCACGCAACCGCAGGTTTTCGTGGCTGATCCGCTGGCTACGCGTCAGCAGCGAGTAAGCGAACTGGATCGGCTCGAAATCGAGATAGCGTTCTAGCGTTTCGAACCATTCCGTCGAATTACGCGCCGAGTTCTGCAGTTTGAGAACTTCGATCGAGCGTTCGGCCTGATACTCCGCCAGCGCCGCTTTACGCGACAAACCGGGTCGGTTGAGCACCTCCGCCAGTTTGATGGCATCCTCGAGGGCAAGCTTTGTGCCCGACCCGATCGAGAAATGCGCGGTATGCGCGGCGTCGCCGATCAGCACGACGTTGCCGGCATACCACCGCTCGCACACGATCCGCGGGAAATTCAGCCACGCCGCGGACCCGACCCGATGCGCCGCGTTGGACATAAGCGCATATCCGCCGAGATAGTCGGCGAACAGTGCCTCGCCGAACCGGCACGTCTCCTCCTGCGTCATCCGGTCGAGCTCAAGCCCGCACCAGGTCGCTTCCGAACATTCCATGATGAAGGTCGAGAGGTCGTCATCGAAGCGATAGGCGTGCGCCCAGACCCAGCCGTGCGGCGTTTCCTCGAACGCGAAGGTGAATGCGTCGAAGACCTGATGCGTACCGAGCCAAACGAACTTGTTCGTCCGGACGTCGATGTCGGCGCCGAACTCGGGGTCGGTATCGCGTACGCGGCTGTTCGCGCCGTCCGCCGCGATTACCAGATCATAGCCGGTCCATGACGCAGAGTCGGAATTGAATTCGGTATCGAAGGTGAGCATCACGCCCAATTCGCGGGCACGTTCCTGCAGGATGGCGAGCAAGGTCTTGCGGCCGATGCCGATGAAACCGTGTCCCGACGAGACGATCGTTTCGCCGCGGATGTGCACCGCGATATCGTCCCAGTGGGCGAACTTGCCGGCGATCACAGCGCCGCTGGCCGGATCGTTCGCCATCAGGTTCTCGACCGTTTGGTCGGAGAAAACCACGCCCCAGCCGAACGTCTCGCCTTCACGATTGCGTTCAACGACTTCGATGGAGCAATCGGGATCGCGCAGCTTCATCGAGATCGCGAAGTACAAGCCCGCCGGCCCGCCGCCGAGGCAAAGGATGCGAGCCAGGCTCCGTGCGGTCATGGTTTAGGCCTAAATTACCCCGCCATCCTGCACAAGGCGGGCGCGGCGAGCTGGCGCAACCGGATACCGCGATATCATCCCTCGATGGCTCCAGAGGGGCGATCCGTATGACGCTTGTACAGGTACGCAGCGGCTGCCAGATCCTGCACGATCGAGCCGAGCGATTTGTATATTGTCACCTCGCGGGCATTACGACGACCGGGAGATCCGGCGAAAACCGCACCGATTTCGGCAAGCACATGGTCGTCATCCACCAGTCCGGCCCGCTTCGCTCTCAAATATTCCGCGCCCTGCGCTAATACGCCCTCGCGGTGATCAGGAAAGAAGCGCGATCTTTGAACGAGCGGCGCGTCAATTTCAGCCGGGCCGGCGTGGCTCGATCCCACAACGTTGATATGCGTACCGTCAGCGACGTCGCCCGACGTCAGGATCGGCTCGGCGGCCGACGTGGTGGTGCAGATGATGTCCGCCTCGCGTGCGGCGTCAGCGGCGCTGTTCGCCACCTCGGCGGGCAACGCCAGCGCCGTCGTAATTCGCCTTGCGAGGGCCTCTGCCTTCTCGGTCGAACGCCCCCAAAGGACGACCCTGTCGAGGGGTCGGACATGACGGATCGCCAGCACATGCTGCCACGCCTGTTCGCCCGTTCCGAGGACGGCGAGGCGGCGCGCATCGGCGCGGGCCAGCACGTCGGTCGCCGCGGCGGAAGCGCAAGCCGTGCGTATCGCCGTGACGGCGCCGGCCTCGACCACGCAAATCGGTGTGCCCGTCACCCGATCGAACAGCACGATCACGCCCTGGTGCGAGCTCCCGTGCGCCGCGGCGGCCGCAGGAAAGGCACTGACCACCTTGGCGCCAAACCCGATGCTCTCGACTGCGCCTGGCATCACGCCAAACAGGTTGCCGTCGCCGAGATCGATGATGCCGCGCAGCAGCTGCTGAGTGCGGCCCTGCGATAGCGCGATCATGGCGTCGCGCATCAGGCCGATACAGCCGGCGTGATCCAATTCGCGCGCGACCTCGCTCGCGCCAATGACGATCATCGCCTCAGGCGCCCCAGACCGCGTGGGCGTATCGCAGGAAGTTCAGGCCCATGATCTTCTCGATCCGACGGGCGGGATAGCGTTTTGCTTCGAGCAACCGCACAAGCTTGCGAAACTGTTGCGGGCCGCGCAGATCGATGACGAAGGGGTAGGTATCCGCCCGCTCGCCTGTCGCGCCGATACCGGCGGCGTGACGCTTCTGGATCTCTTCGGCGAGTTGCGCCCTGTAGGATTGGAGATCGTCGATCTGGCCGACATCGCCATCGGTGCCGATCCCGACATGGTCCTCACCGCATACGTTCACCGCATGGTCGATGTGCGCAACGACATCCGCAGCTTGAGCATGGCCTGACATGTTCAGGAAGGGCATGAAGTAGATGCCGATGAACCCGCCGCGTTCCGCCACCAGCCGCAGCTCGGCATCGGTCTTATTGCGCGGCAGGTCAGTCAGGGCGCGGCATCCGGTGTGGTTGATCGAGATGGGTTGGCGCGACATCCGCGCTGCGTCGAGGCAAGTCCGTTCGCCGCTGTGCGACAAATCGACCATCATCCGCCGGTCGTTGAGCTTGGCAACGACTTCTCGCCCGAAAGGGGTTAGCCCGCGATTGTCCGGTGCCATTGAGCCGTCGCCGATCTGGTTGGCGGGATTGTAGGTAAGCTGGAAAATGCGCACGCCAAGGTCGGCGAAAATATCGACCCGATCGACCTGCTTTCCCATCATCGCGCAATTTTGA
>JBDSKT010000167.1:0-4768 GCA_039916765.1 Sphingomonas sp. | reverse complement strand
AGGCCACATCGCGCGGTCGTGCCAACCATTCTGACCGAGCGCATTGATGGTTTTGGTGGTGTGGAAAGCCGCCTGCATCCCGGCACCATCCTGTTGCGGCTCACCTGGGCGACCGGCGCCCGCCATTATGTCGTCGTACCCTTTGTTGACGTCGGCGATTGTCGCGTGGGCGATTGGGTAAGGGTTCGCTGGACAAATGCATCGCCACGATTGTTGCCGGGCGGGTGTGTGGTCGATCGCGATACGTCGGCGTTTATTAACTGATATTGCCGTGTCATCCGACGCCAGCCGGATCGCTCGACCAGTTGGGTTAGTCGATCCGGTAATCGATCGGCTTGAAGCTGCCCCCATTGCTGGCCGGCGCCGAACAGGCGGTCAGCCCGATGATCAGATCCATTGTCGCGCGGAAGACGATACGGTCGCCTGCCTTGCTGATGGGCGGCAGCACCTGGAGCCGACCCGTCGCGCCATCGACAGGTACGTGCATGAAGCAGTTGAACGCGGTCGGGATGCGATCGGACATGATACCGTGCGGCTCTAGCGCTTCGGCCAGATTGCCGAAGCAGCCGCGGTGCGGCGGCAAATCGGGATAGAAATGGTGGAAAGTATCATAGGAACAGGGCGTGAGCAGGAAGTCGTGCTTGCCCACGTCATCCGCCACAATCTCCAGCATCGGGCGCGAGCGGTTGGAATAGAGGGTATGACCGGTCGTCAGCGCGATCGTCTCGGCATAATCGAGCGTGCGGCCTGAAGAAATGACTTCGTCGATATCGTCGGCATTGTAGGCCAGCAGATCGGCGACCTGCATTCCGCGCTGGTCGATCACCGTCAGTGACTGTCCGCGCGCCAGAAGGAACGCGGTACCGCTGCGTTCCGGGATGGTAATCGTCTCGTTCAACCGTCATTTCCTGCGTAGCGAAACGGACAGCCCCAATCGGCATCGACCACACGCCCGCTATACTGCCGCGCTTCACTGGCATCGCCGTGCCGCGACAGCATCGGGTTGCGCGACCCAGCGATCGCCTCGTCGCGGACCATGATCTTTTCGCGCATCCCCTCATATCGCCCTTCGGCCCGCAACGTCTCGAATTGGTCGTGCAGGTTGAAGATCATCGTCGGCCGCGCGAAACGACGGGCGGGGCGGCTCGCGGCGGGGTGAAGCCCGACGACGAAAAACGCTTCGCCGCCGAAGCTGAGCGAGAAATGCGGGCTGTCGGGATCGGGGCTGACGCGCGCATCATAGTTTTGCCCGCGCCACACATCCTTGTCTGACAGCGATTGCACGCGTTCCCAAAGATAGTGCTCAAACGTCGGCTCGTCCAAATCGTCCGGCCCCTCGAAGATCACCGCGAGGCTGCGGAATAGCGACGGTTCGGCGCGGTAGGACGCGGCAAAGCGCAGCAGCTCGTCGTGAACGCGCAAATCGTCCCACGCACTATCGAGGCGATTGCAGGCAAGCGTCGTCAGCGTGCCCCTGGCGAGCGCTGCCTTGGCACCGACGCAGGGGAATGCGCGCTCCTCGATATGATCGTGGAGCAACGTTTGGAGCATATTGTGTGCATCATGCTGCCAGGGGAAGAGCGGCTTGCCGTGGATCGTCATCGCCACATTTACGTTTGATCCGCAGCCTTCGTTCCCGACGATCGTGCTGATCGAAGTTAGCTCTTTCCACCGCCGGTCACTTGCGCCTTCGGAAAACCGGACCACACCTGATCGTAATCCTCATCGAGGCTGCCCGTCTCGAGCGCAAAATTGGTCGGGCGGAAGACCCAGCGGCTTTCGATCATGAATGCCATGGTGCCGTCGATCTTGTGCGGCTTAAGCTCCGCTTCGCTCGCGCCTTTCCAGCTCGCGACATCGGGGCCGTGCCCGCTCATCTGGTTGTGGAGCGACAACGCACCGGGGCGGAAACCTTCGGCCTTGGCGTCATAGGCGCCGTACAGCAGGCCCATGCACTCGCTCATCGTATTGCGGTGGAACCAGGGCGGACGGAAAGTGTCCTCCGCGACCATCCAGCGCGGCGGGAAGATCACGAAATCGACGTTAGCAGTGCCGGGTACGTCGCTCGGCGAGGTTAGGACGGTGAAGATTGACGGATCGGGATGATCGAAGCTGATCGAGCCGATCGTATTGAAGCGCGCCAGATCGTAGCGGCACGGCGCGAGGTTGCCGTGCCACGCGACCACATCGAGCGGACTGCGGCCGAGATTGGTGATCCACAGGTTGCCAAGGAATTTCTGGACGAGTTCGTACTCCCCCTCGACATCCTCGAACCAGGCGACGGGCGTTTCAAAATCGCGCGGATTGGCTAGGCCGTTCGACCCGATCGGGCCGAGATCGGGCAGGCGGAAAGGGCTCCCGTGATTTTCGGCGACATAACCGCGCGCGGCGCCGTCGGTCAGCTCGACCCGGAAGCGCACGCCGCGCGGGATCAGCGCTACTTGGCCCGGCGCGACATCGATCCGGCCCATCTCCGTCAGCAGCCGGAGCGCGCCCTGTTCGGGCAGGATGAGCAACTCGCCGTCCGCCGAGACAAAGGCGCGGTTCACCATGTCCTTTGTCGCGCGGTAGAGGTGCATCGCGACGCCGGTCTGGCTCGCCGGGCCGCCATCGCCGGCGACGAGCATCGTCGTCAGGCTGTCCAGCCAATCGACATCGGGTTCCGGATCGAGCGGTTGCCAGCGAAGGCGGTTGGGGGCGAGCGGCTTTTCGCTCACCCCAGGCGCGAATTTGGGTGCGCTCTTGTACGGCGTGAATGCCGGGTGGGCCGCGCTGGGGCGCAGCCGGTATAGCCAAGAGCGGCGGTTCTCGTGCCGCGGCGCGGTGAAGGCGGTGCCGCTGAGTTGCTCTGCGTATAGGCCAAATGCGGGGCGTTGCGGGGAGTTTCGGCCGGTGGGCAGGGCGCCTGCGACGGCCTCCGTAGCGAAGTGGTTCCCGAAGCCGGTGATATATCCGCCGCCGTCATGCTGAACCTGTTTCAGCATCCATTCCTCCTCCAATCACGCAGGTGCCGCCGGTGGCACGATGGGTCCTGAAACAAGTTCAGGACGACGGCTGGTATGTTGTCCAGCTTACGCCTCCACCCCCGGCACGACGCCGCGCTTGATCTGATCCAGCTCAATCGACTCGAACAGCGCCTTGAAATTGCCCTCGCCGAACCCGTCATTTCCTTTCCGCTGAATAATCTCGAAGAAGATCGGCCCGACCATGTTTTCGGTAAAGATCTGTAGCAGCAGCCCGCCGCCTGTCTCCGGTGCGCCGTCGATCAAAATGTCGCGCTTGCGCATTTCCTCGACGTCGTGATTGTGGCCAGGGAGGCGCTTGTCGATCAGGTCGAAATAGGTCTGCGGCGTGGTTTGGAACTTGATACCGTTGGCGCGCAGCTCGTCCACCGTCTTGAAGATGTCGTCGGTCGCGAGCGCGAGGTGCTGGATGCCCTCGCCCTTATAGTCCTTGATGAATTCCTCGATCTGCGAATGCTCGTCCTGACTTTCGTTGAGCGGAATGCGGATCTTGTCGTCCGGCGCGGTCATCGCCTTGGAGAACAAGCCCGTCGCCTGACCCTCGATGTCGAAATAGCGGATCTGTCGGAAGTTGAAGAGCCGTTCGTAATAGTTTGCCCAGTAATCCATCCGACCACGCTGGAGGTTGTGGGTAAGATGATCGAGCGTGTGCAGGCCGACATTATGGTCGTCGGCGCCCTTACCTGTCGGTAGGAAATCGGTGTCGTAGATGTTCGACTGCTTGTCGACTAGATAGAGGTTCGCGCCGCCGATCCCCTCGATCGCCGGGATGTCGAGTTCGCCCGGACCGTTCTTGCCCTTTACCGCGACAGCGCCTTTTTCGACCGCCATCTTCAGTGCCTTTTCGCCGTCGTCGACACGGAAAGCCATCGCGTTCGCGCTCGGCCCGTGCGCCCCACGGAACCCCGCGACCTGGCCGGAATCGTCCATGTTGAGCAGGAAATTGATGTCGCCCTGTGCATAACGGCGGACGTTCTTAGACTTATGCGTGCCGACATGGGTGAAACCCATTTTCTCGAACAGGTCGGCCATCGCTTCGGGATCGGGCGAGGTAAATTCGACGAATTCGAAACCATCGAGGCCCATCGGGTTTTCGCGGGGGTCGGTCATCGCAGCGTCTCCGAAATCGTCAAACTGGTAACAGATGAAACTATATAGCGCGTTGTCGCCGCCTCGTCCACACGATAGCGAGGGCGGCCATGGGAACGCTCAAGCTTGACCAGTTTCTCCCCTATCGCCTGTCGATTGCGTCGAACCGCGTCTCCGCGGCGATCGCAACGGCATATCAGGCGCTGTTCGGGCTGCGCATTCCGGAATGGCGGCTGGTTGCGGTGATCGCCGAGGAGGGCGGGGTGACGCAGCAGGCGCTGGTGACCGCGACACGCATGGACAAGGTCAGCGTCAGCCGCGCAGCGATCGCGCTTGCTGCGCGTGGTCTGGTCGAGCGGCGGCCCAACCCCGGTGACCAGCGGTCGCACCTGCTCTCGCTTACCGGGGCGGGGCAGGCGCTGTATGAAAACGTCGCGCCCAAGGCATTGGAACTGGAGGCGAGGGTGTTTGCCGGGTTCGACGGCGACGAGCTGGCGACGTTTCGCGCGATGCTTGACCGGCTCGAAGCCGCCGCCGGCGCGCTGGACCCCCAACAGGGTTGATCACAGCCGCGACGCCAGCTTAAATGCCGTCAGCCCTCCCCAGGCGTTGACCGCGATATTCGAGGAGGATCGATGCCAGACATGCAATCCCGC
>JBDSKT010000166.1:0-5261 GCA_039916765.1 Sphingomonas sp. | reverse complement strand
TGTCTCGTGTCGGCCGCCGCGCTGATCGGGATCGTCGCGATGCGCTAGAAGAGGCGTCCGCCATCGGGCACCGGCTTTGACGGCGCGAGCAGTACCACGTTGCCGTGTTCGTCGGGGAAGCCGAGCGTCAACACATCTGAGACGAACGGGCCGATCTGGCGCGGCGGAAAGTTGATCACCGCGGCAACCTGTCGTCCGGGTAAGTCGGCAAGCCCGTAATGCTCGGTAATCTGTGCCGACGAGCGCTTGGTCCCGATCACGGGCCCGAAATTGATCACGAGCTTGAACGCGGGCCTGCGCGCTTCCGGAAAAGGCAGCGCCTCGAGGATCGTGCCGACGCGGATATCGACCGCGAGAAAATCCTCGAAGCCGATTGTCGGCGCGGCCCCGGCACCTGGATCCGGCACCTTGTGCACGTCAGAAATCCGGATCGTCGTAATGCGCTGGCGGGCCGATCTGCTCCATCCGCTCGGCCAGCAGCGGGCGGAAGCTCGGCCGGCTCTTGAAGCCGCGATACCAGCGCGCGGTCTGCTCGTGGTTGCGCCAATCGATCCCGCCGAGATAGTCGGTGATCGAAATCTGCGCCGCCGCCGCAAGATCGGCAAGGCTCATCGTCGCGCCACCAAGCCAGTTGCGGTGGTCGAGCAGATAATCGGTATAGTCGAGATGCCGCACCGCGCCCTTCATCGCTTCACGCAACACCTTGGAATCGGGCGTGGTGCGATCGACTACGCGCTTGATCATGCGCTCGTGAAGCAGCGGCGCGGTGACGTCGGCATAGAATTGCGTGTCGAACCACGACACCAGCCGGCGGATCTCGGCGCGGTTGACCGCAGTGCCGTTGATCATCGAATTCTTATCGACCGTTTCTTCGAGATATTCGCAGATCGCCATCGAATCGATCAGCAGGATTCCGCGGCCCGGATCGGTCATCACCGGAGTCTGCCCGGTCGGGTTCATGTCGAGGAATTCGTCGCGGCGCTCCCATGGAGCCTCGCGCACCAGCTCGTAACCGACCTGCTTCTCGCCCAGCAGAATGCGGACCTTGCGCGAGAAGGGGCAGAGCGGGAAGTGATGGAGTTGCCACATGGCGACCCTGTTAGTGCGCTATGCCGCCGCGCGAAAGGTTACAGTGACGCGGCGAATCAGTAACCTTCGCGCGCCATGTCCACTGCCCGCGCGCTGCTATCGAGTATGCGGCGCAAGCGTTCCGCCGTGGCGCCGAGCTCTGCGCTCATCGCCACCGCGTCGCGCGCCGATCGGCCGACCACCGCCGCACCATAGCGGGCGTTGTCGTGCAGGTGGCGCTCGAACGCCGGATCGCCGCGATGTGCCAGATCGCGCAACGTATCACCCGCCCGTACGTCGTCGCGCGGATCCGTGTAATGCGCCAACGGACCGACATGGGTGTCGAGAATGGCGCCCACCATTTGGCTGATCACGGTCGCGACGCCTTCCTGGACCACAGGATCGCCGAGCGCGGTCGCAACCTGCGCCGCATCTGGCGCGGGCCGATAATCACTTTGCTGGTGCGCTAGAGCGGGCGCTGCGATCAGCGCGAGCGGGACGAACAGGGCTATACGCATACAGATCACCGAAATCCGTTGGAGACTCAGGCCATATAGCAGATTGTGAGCGGTTTTTCGAGTCCGTTTCACACGCGGCGGTGCGGGCGGCGTGTCCCGCGCCCGGCCCGTCGAATCAGGAGCGGGGCTGCGACCTGCGTGCGGGCGATGACAGCAATTCCTGCTCGGCCCGCCGCAGCGCGCTCACGCCTGCCTCTCGACCCGCCTCCTGGCCGAGTTCGCGGCCGTGCGCGGCCATCGATTGCTGGAGTTTGGGAAGCAGCACCAGCGCCTTGGCGGGGGCCGCGCCGGGCATTGCGGCGAGTGCCAGCAATGCGGCCGTGACGATCACGATCATGTAGTTCCTTCACCGATATTGTCTTTTGTTGTCTCCGCTCGCGCCGGGCGGCGCACGGTCGCCACCAAATCTATCGCTGCAACAACCAGATTAGCGCGGCCGACCCGACCACGATGCGATACCAGGCAAACGGGCCAAACCCGCGCCGCCCGACCAGCCCGACGAACCAACGCACGACCAGCAGCGCGACGACAAAGGAAACCGCGAAGCCGATCGCGATACCGAGGATGTCCACCCCTTGGCCCGTCGCCAGCTCCTTATGCTTGGTCACCAGTTCGAGGACGCTCGCGCCGAGCATGGTCGGAATGGCGAGGAAAAAGCTGAATTCCGCCGCGGTGCGCCGTTCCACGCCGAGCGTAAGCGCGCCGAGGATCGTCGCGCCGGACCGGCTGACGCCTGGAATCATCGCGAGGCATTGCAGGAAGCCGATGCCGGTCGCTGTGGTCACGGGAACGTCCGCCACGCCGCGCGTCTCGCCGGGTTTGACCAGCCGCTCGATCACCAGGATCGCGATGCCGCCGACGATCAGCGCGACCGCGACGACTATCGGTTGCAGCAGCAGCGCCTCGATTTTCTTGTGGAACAATGCACCGATCACCGCCGCCGGGATGAACGCGACGACGATGTTGCGGATGAAGCGCAGCGGCCCAGCCTCGCGCCGCAGCGCGCCGGTCAGCACCGTCCGGAACGTCCGCCAATAGAGCACCACCACCGCGAGGATCGCGCCGAGCTGAATGACGATATCGAACAGCTGAAAGCGCGTATCGTCATAGCCGAGCAGCGCCCCCGCGAGGATCAAGTGCCCAGTCGAAGAAACCGGCAGGAATTCGGTGATCCCCTCGACGATGCCGAGCAGGATGATGGTCAGCAGATCATGCATGAAACCCCCAAGGCGCCGCGTGGCGCCATTCGATCGGATATAAAGCGAATGCTATGCCGCCACGCCTGCCCCGAACCGCCCGTGACGGCGATAGCGTATCAGCCAGGTGGGCGCGACGGCATCGAGCGGGGTCGGCGTCACGCCCAGCGTTGCCAGCGTACCGGCGCCGGGGGTGATTACGCTGTCGTGCTGGAGCATCTTCCACTGGTCGCGCGTGATCGGCGCGCCGGGCAGGAAGCCGCCGAGCGAGATCAGCGACCCGACCGGATCGGGCAATTCGAGGATCGCCGGATCGCGCCCGATCACGCGTGCGATCCAGCGGATCAGCGCACCCATCGACAGCGTGTCGGGGCCGCCGAGCTCGAACGTCCGGCCCGCCGCCATCTCGGGACGCGCCAGCGCAGCGACGGCGGCGGCGGCGACGTCGGCGACGAAAACCGGCTGGAACTTCGCTCCGGCGCGCAACACCGGGACCGCTGGCAGGATGGCGATCACTGCCGCGAAGCGATTGACGAACTGGTCCTCGCGCCCAAACACGGTCGAGGGGCGCAGGATCGTTGCGGCGGGGAACGCCGCGCGCACCGCGGCCTCACCCTTGCCTTTCGATTGGGCGTAGCGCGAAGTCCCTTCCGGATCGGCCCCGATCGCGGAGATGTGTACCAACGCCGTGGCGCCGGTAGCGGTGGCGGCCACCGCGACGGCGCGCGCGCCGTCCGCCTGCACCGCGGCCATTCCCAGACCAAATGTACCGGCGAGATTGACCACCATGTCCGAGCCGTGGAGCGCGCGCATGATAGTGTCGGGCCGCGTCACGTCGGCGGCGGCGAATTGCGTCTGGCCAAGCCCACCCTGGGTCTTCAGAAACCAGGCCTGGCGCGGATCGCGTTGCACGATGCGCACTCGCGCACCGGCGGCGAACAGATCCTGCGCGATGTATCGGCCGAGAAATCCTCCGCCGCCGACCAGGGTGACGAGCTTGTCCTTCATCGCATGCGCATCCGTTGCCATCGCGCCGCCCTAGCCGCGCGGCCGGCGAGTTGACAAGGCCGTCGGCGCTCCCCTAAGGCGCGCCCCCTACCTGAGGTACGAAGTGACCGGGGCCCGGATGGCGGAATTGGTAGACGCACCAGCTTCAGGTGCTGGCGGTCGCAAGGCCGTGGAGGTTCGAGTCCTCTTCCGGGCACCATTTGTTCCAATCGGGACATCCTAAAATGATCGACAAATCGGCAGAAATCTGCCAATTTCTGCTTGGTTTTGTCCCGTAATGTCCGAGCTGATTTCAGGCAAACTCACTCGAAAACGGGCCACGGCGCGGGCCATCGGTGGCCCGTTCCGATTCGGTGGCCCGTTTCTGAGTTAAGTTGCTGATACTGAAGTGAGATTTAGCGCTTTCTTCGACCAAAACCGCTGATAAGTGGAGATGAGGTCGATGGCCCTGACAGATGTCGAAATTCGGGCGCTCAAAGCGCGCTATCGAATCTACAAATGCACCGATAGTCATGGGCTGTATCTTGAGGTGCATCCCAGCGGCTCCAAGCTGTGGCGCTGCAAATATACGCACCTCGGCAAGGACAAGCGGATCGCGCTCGGACGCTAGCCGGGCATGATTGTCGCGTCCGGATGGAGACGGCGCGGACCAACTGGGTGATCCGCAACTACGATCCGTTCAGTACCACCGCCGTACCGATCGACGAGTTCGACGTGACATTCGTCAATGAGGGTGCCGACACCTGCAGCCTGCGGCCGATTTTCGACCTCGAAAACGAGGCGTTCGGACTCGACCAGGGCACGTCGGCCCGCGTGCCCTATCGGCTGCTCGATAGAACGGGCGACTATGACGTTACACCCCGTACCGGCACAACGGTGCGCAACCCCACCAATCCGCTCGTCGTGATTGCGCCGCATGGTCAGCAACTCGCACGTTTCCGGCTCGCCGTCGGGACAGACAATATCGCCACCGACGGCCTATTCGTGCAGCATGCGCGGATCAACGCCGAAGACGACAGCGGTACAATACTTGCCAGCAAGCAGCTGACTCTTGGGCTCGACGTGCAGCCGGCCGCGCTGATCGGTCTGTCGGGTGCTTTCCGCCTAGCCGATGGCCGGGCCGTGGTCGATCTTGGCGAATTGCACGAGGGCGTCGCGCCGGTCGTGCTCAACCTCTATGTGCAGAGCACGCGAGCCTACACCGTCACCGTGGACTCCCAGAATCTAGGCAACCTTCAGCTCGCCAATACGCGCTGGACGATACCTTATCAGGTTGTGCTTGGCGATCGCACCTTGCCGCGCGGCGCGCGCGCTGAGTATAATTCAACTCTCGGCACCGCGCTCGCGCGCAAGTCGGTGCCGCTCAACTTCGCCATCGGCAACGTCGCCGACCGCCGCGCCGGCAATTATTCTGACCTCATTACTATCTCGGTCGCCGTGCAATAGCGCTATTTGGTTTTCTGCGCTGACC
>JBDSKT010000165.1:0-8544 GCA_039916765.1 Sphingomonas sp. | reverse complement strand
TCCCGCGCGCGGTGATCAGCGCGTCACCCTCGGCAGTCGCGGCGCGCGCGGCCTTGATGCGGTCCGAATAGCGCTTGGTGTCGCGGAATTTCAGCGGATCGTCGGGCACCTTGGGCAGCGGCACGACGGTGTAGCTGCCTGGATCGAACACATATTCGAAGCGCTTCAGCGGCCCGATCCGCTCGTGATATTCGCAATGCGGGCAGACATGGAGGTTGTCCTCCAATTCCTTGCAGAACACCATCTGCCCGCACCCCTTGCACTTGTGCCAGAGGTTGTCGGGCGTCTCCTTCTTGGCGGGGACGAACGCCGACAGCGCGTTGCGGACGTTGGAGAGCCAGCTCATACGGTTTCCTTGGCGACGGCACGAATCGCCGCCGCGAGCGAGTGGATATAGGCGCGCACCGGTTCGGGCGCATCCCCGCCATGCTGGGCGACCAGCTCGACGATCGCCGAGCCGACCACCACGCCGTCCGCAACGCGCGCGATCTGCGCGGCCTGCTCGGGGATGCGGACGCCGAAGCCGACCGCGACGGGTAGGTCGGTCGCAGCCTTCAAGGCGGCGACGGCGCTGTCGATCGAGGTTTGCGCGGCCTGCTGCTTGCCGGTGATTCCGGCGACCGAGACGTAATAGAGGAAGCCGCTCGCGCCATCCAGCACGGCGGGCAGGCGCGCGGCATCGGTGGTGGGGGTGGCGAGGCGGATCAGGTCGATGCCGGTGGCGCGGAGTGCGGGGCCGAGCGCATCGTCTTCCTCGGGCGGGATGTCTACGCAGATCACGCCGTCAACGCCCGCATCGGCGGCGGAATGCGCGAACCAGTCCGCGCCGCGCCGGGTCATCGGGTTGGCGTACCCCATCAGGACCAGCGGAGTGTCGGCGTGGCGCGCCCGGAACGATTTGGCGATGGCGAGGATGTCGGCGGTAGTCGTGCCGCTCGCGAGGCTGCGAAGGTTCGCCGCCTGGATCGCGGGGCCGTCCGCCATCGGATCGGTGAACGGCATGCCGAGCTCGATCACATCCGCCCCGCCCGCGACGAGCGCATCAAGGATCGCGCCGGTCGCGGCAGGCGTCGGGTCACCCGCGATGACGAAGGTCACGAGCGCGGGGTGGCCCCTGGCGAAGGCGGCGGCGAGGCGGGTCATATTGCGACCCCGAGCGCCACGGCGACGGTGAAGATGTCCTTGTCGCCGCGCCCGCACAGGTTCGCGAGGATGATCTGGTCGCGGTCCATCTCGCGTGCGCGCTTCGCCACCGCGGCGATGGCGTGTGAGGGTTCTAGCGCGGGGATGATGCCCTCGGTGCGGCACAGCAGCTGGAACGCGTCGAGCGCTTCGGTGTCGGTCGCGCTCGTATACTCGACCCGGCCGATCGAGTGCAGCCAGCTATGCTCGGGGCCGATGCCGGGATAATCGAGCCCGGCCGAGATCGAATGCGCCTCGGCGATCTGGCCGTCCTCGTCCTGAAGCAGATAGGTCTTGTTGCCGTGGAGGATGCCCGGCGCGCCGCCGGCGAGGCTAGCGGCGTGCTTGTTCTCCAGCCCGTGCCCGGCCGCCTCGACGCCCAGCATCGCCACCTCGGCATCGTCGAGGAAGGGGTGGAACAGCCCGATCGCGTTCGACCCGCCGCCGATCGCCGCGACGAGAAGGTCGGGCAGGCGGTCGATCCGCGCCAGCATCTGCGCGCGTGCCTCGGTGCCGATCACGCTCTGGAAATCGCGCACTAGCTCGGGATAGGGGTGCGGCCCAGCGGCGGTGCCGATGATGTAGAACGTGTCGTGGACGTTCGCGACCCAATCGCGCAACGCCTCGTTCATCGCATCCTTGAGCGTGTTCGCGCCCGACGTGACCGGGACCACCTCCGCGCCCAACAGCTTCATGCGGAACACGTTAGGCGCCTGCCGCTCGACGTCCTTCGCGCCCATATAGATCACGCACGGCAGCCCGAAGCGCGCGCAGACGGTCGCGGTGGCGACGCCATGCTGGCCCGCGCCGGTTTCGGCGATGATCCGCGTCTTGCCCATGCGCATCGCGAGCAGGATCTGGCCGATGCAATTGTTGATCTTGTGCGCGCCGGTATGGTTGAGCTCGTCGCGCTTGAACCATACCTGCGCGCCTTTTCCTGGCGGCGCGGATTCACGCAGCGCCTCGGTCAATCGCTCGGCAAGATAGAGCGGAGAGGGGCGACCGACATAATGTTCGAGCAGATCTTCGAACAATGCCTTGAACGCGGGATCGGCCTTGGCCTCGCGATATGCCGTGTCGAGTTCGAGGATCAGCGGCATCAGCGTTTCGGCAACGTAACGCCCGCCGAAATCGCCGAAATGGCCGCGCGAGTCAGGTTGATGTCGAAAGCTGTTCGCTGTCGGGGGAGGCTGCGTGCGGAAGGAATTGGGCGCGGTCATAACTGCGACACGGCCTTAAGGAACGCCGCGATCTTGTCCACATCCTTGACGCCCGCCGCGCTTTCTACGCCCGAAGAGACATCGACCAGCTCGGCCCCGGTGCGCCGCGCCGCTTCGGCGACGTTGAACGGATCGAGCCCGCCGGACAGCGCCCAGGGCAGCGCGTGCCGGAAGCCATCGAGCAGCCCCCAGTCGAACCGCACCCCCATCCCGCCGGGCAACGCCGCGCCGGGCGGGGTCTTCGCATCGCAGAGGATCCGGTCGGCGGCACCGCGATAGCTGGCGGCCAGATCGAGATCGGCGCGCGTCTTCACCGCCACCGCAGCCCAGACGTCGAGGCCGGTCTTTGCCTTGATCGCCGCGACGCGGGACGGCGCGGTGTCGTGGAGCTGGAGCGTCGCGAGGCGCCCGGCACCGATCGCGGATTCGATCGTCGCATCGTCGGGATCGACGAACACCCCGACGCGCGCGACATGATCCGGCACGCGCGCGGCGAGCTGCGCGGCGCTCGCTCGGTCGAGATGGCGCGGGGAGGGTGGGAAGAACACGAACCCGACATGGCTCGCCCCGCCGGCGATCGCGGCATCGACCGTCTCGGGCGTGGAAAGCCCGCAGATCTTGGCGGTGACGCGCATCAGGCGAGCGCCTTTTCGAGTACGACCATGCCGAGCGGTGGATCGACCGGAACCGGAAAGTCGCGCGTGCCGGTGCGGGCATAGCCACGCCGCTCATAATACGCGATCAGCTCGGTGCGGCCGTCGATCACCGTCATCTCCATCCGCGTGGCGCCGAACGCCTTACGCGCGACATCCTCCGCCGCCGCGATCAGCGCCTTGCCGATGCCGCCTGCCTGGAGGAGCGGATCGACCGTCAGCAGGCCGAGATAGGCGAGGTCGTCGCCGACCCTGGCAACTCGAACGCACCCCAATTGCACGTCGCCCCGCCACGCGATGAGGATGCGCTCCGCGGGGTCGCCGATCAGTTCCCTGAGCTCCTGCAGGCCGATCCGCTCGCCCTGGACAAGGTCCGCCTCATGCGTCCACCCGGCGCGCGAGGCGTCGCCGCGATAGGCGCGCTGGATCAGCGGCTGGAGCGCAGCGGCATCTTCCGGATTGGCGGCGCGGATGGAAACGGCGGACATGCCGCGCGATGTAGCACCGCGCGACGCGGCGACAAGGGCGCGCGGCGGCGGCTGGACGTCACCCCCGAAGCGGCGTCAGCGCGGCCGCGCGCGCGTCGCGACGAGCCACCACCAGAACAATGGTGGGAGCGCGAGTTCCAGCGCGCCGAGAAAGAGGAACAGGCCGCTCGGCGGGCCGACCGCCACGAGCGACACCAGCCGCGCGATGCCGCCCGCGAAGAACGCGGCAAGGAGCGCCCGCAGCATGCCGTCACGACCGCCGAGATCGCGCGCGCACCAGATCACCGCGAGGCCGAAGCAAAGGAACAATGTCGCAAAGAAACGGTCCTCGCTGTCCATCGTCGCGTTGGTCACGACCCCGCCGGGGATCGCGCGTTGCCCGATCGCGATGTGCCCGGCGGCTATCACGGCGCAGATCAAGCCGAACAGGATCAGCGTGATGCGAAGCCCGTTCCGCACCGCTTACAACGTCGCCTCGATTTCGCGCGCCGCGGTGTCGGGATCGTCCGCCTGGGTGATCGGCCGGCCGACCACCAGGATCGAGGCGCCCGCATCGATCGCGGCGCGCGGGGTGACGACGCGCTTTTGATCGCCGGCATGGCCGTTGGCGGGGCGGACGCCTGGAACGACGAAGAAACCCTTGGGCCAGTGTTTTTTCGCCGCCGCGACTTCCTCGCCCGAGCAGACGATACCGTCGATCCCGGCCTGCTGAGCGAGGTCGGTGAGGCGGACGACCTGGTCATGCGCGCTGCCCGCGACCCCCGTGGCGGCAAGATCGCGACCGTCGAGGCTGGTCAGCATCGTCACGGCGACTACCTTGGTGCCGCTCGGCGCGGCGGCCTTGGCGTCCTCGAGCATCGCGCGGCCGCCTGCCGCGTGAACGGTGAGGATCGCCGGCTCGAGCGGGCGAAGCGCCATGATCGCCTTGGCGACGGTGTTGGGGATGTCGTGGAGCTTCAGGTCGAGGAAGATCGGCAGCCCGATATCGCCCATCTCGCGCACGCCCGCTCGACCATTGGCCATGAAGAATTCAAGCCCGAGCTTGATGCCTCCGACATGGTGACGAACCTTCGCGGCGATCGCCTTTGCCTTGTCCAGGTCCGGCGTATCGAGCGCGACGAAGATGCGGTTGCTCATGAGGCGTCGGGAAACAGCGGCGCGGGGTTTGCCGCCTTCGTTCGGGGCTTGGCCGCCGGGGCGAGCGCCGGCGCGGCGACGGTGTCGACCATGGGACCCGGCTCCGCGATCGGCGGTAACGCCGGGGGCGGCGTGGTCGCGGTGCGCAGGTCGCCCAGCGCTCGCTCGGTCGTCGCCAGCCGATTGCGCAGCCGCCAGCGAGCGGCACGATAATAGAGCATCGTCGGCAACATCCCGGCGAGGAACGTGAGGAGCAGTAACAGCGGAAGATTGATCTGCGCGACGAGACCGCTCCACAAGCGGATGTCGATGGTGTTCCAATTGCCCACGGTGAAGATCGCCGCGACGAAGGCGAGGAGGCACCAGAAGAGGATTTTCAGAAACTGCATGGCGCGGAGGCTACCCAGTTTATCCGCGATATGCCAGCCTCGGCCGATTTCGCGAGATCAGCCTATTTCCCGGCGCAGCGTTTCGATCAGCCCGGGCACCGCGGTGAGCTTGTCGGCCTCCTCGTCGAGGATCGCGTGGAACGCCGCGCGCTTGATCGCCGCAACCCGTCCGGGCGCCAGGGTCGCGCCGCCGTCGAGCGTGGAAACGGCGATATCGATCATCCGCTCCGCGCCGTGCAGGCGTCCCCACAGGTAATCATTCTCGCGGTAGGCGCGGCTGAAGAACGCACCGAAGGTGTTCAGCTGGATGCCCTTGAGCGTGGCCTCCGCGCCGCCGCCACGGATCGAACGGGCGTCATCCGGCGCGATGCGATCGACCTTGATTGGGTCGAATTCGTCGAGCCCTTCGCCCTGCAGCAAGGGCAGCGTCGCGACGTCGTAATACGGGAAGCCGAGATAGGCGAGGAGGATCGGCCGCTTGATGTCGCGCTTCAACCCGGTCAGCGCCTCGGCAAGTCGCGTGTCGGTCGCGGTGTCGAGCCCCTTTAGGTCCATCGATTCGGCGAACTTGTCGAGCAGCGGTCCGGCATCGCCGCGTAGGAGCCGCACGTCCTTGCGCAAATGCACGTGGCGGCCGGTACGCTTGCATTCGAGATAATCGGCAAGACTGAGGTAGATCGCCTCGCGGATCGGGACGAGATCGGCCTCCTCGCTATCGGCCTCCAGCTCGGACACGCGCCGCGCGAGCAGCCGCAGCCGGCGGATGCGGAAGCCCAGGTCGTAGGAGCGCAGGAACGTGATCGCCGCCTTGCTCGCGCCGCCGCTGAAGCTCGCCTGCATCGCGTCATACCCGCGCGCGGTCACCGCATCGAGGATATGGCCGTGGATCCGCTCCCACCGCTGCGGGCTTGGCTCGTCACCGGCGTTGTAAAGCGTCTGTGCGATCGCCTCGACAACGCCCGACAGCTTGAGCCGTCCATACGCGGCATAGCTGTAGCCGGCGTCCTTGGCGGCGGCGGTCTGCGCTCTGGCGCGCCATGTCGCGAGCCGTGCGGGAGTGGGTGAATCGAGGAACAGGGTGTAGCCGAACAGCGCCTCGACCGCCGTCTCGACCTCCCCGCGGATCCCTGCGATGAGCGCCCGCATATTCTCGATCCGGCGCGACGTCGCGTCGATCGCGTCGAGATTGTCGCGGATCGGCTGCTGCCGCGGCAGTTCGGATGCCGCCCCGATGATCGTCTGGAAAAAGCCCGGCCGGTCCGTGCTGGTATCGCCGAAATGGATCTTCGTTCCCGGATTGGGATCGATATAGACGAAGCGCCGGTCGATCTGGCGCCGTGCGGGACGCTCACGCAGCGCCTCCATCGCCGGGCGGAACGGCGCGTTGGCCAGTACCGACCCGTCGATCAGCACGGCTCTCTCCGCGGCGTTGGCGGCGGCGTGACGCGGCAGAATGCGTTCGAGAAATGCCGCGCGGCCGGGCCACGCGACCTGGCGCATTTCAAGCACGGCATCGAGCTCCGATACCATGAAGGGCGGGAACGCACCGGGGAAACTGGAGGTGGCGCGCGCGGCATAGGCCAGCTCCGCCGGATGCGCGAGCGTGTCGGCGGCCGTGCCGTCGTCGCCGTAGCAGGCGATCAGGCGGTGTTCGGTCTCCACGACCTCGGGCGGCGAGTGCAGCCGCAAGCGCTCGGGGTGGCCGCGAAAATCGGTCATCGTGACGAACAGGTCGAGCGGTTGGCCGGGAGGCAGCAGCCGGGGACCGCGATCGCTCGCCGCCATCGCGTCGAGCGCATCGAGCAGCAGCCCGGTGAAGCGCTTGCCCCCGAACGGCGGCTCGAACCAGCGCGAGCGGACGAAGTGCGACAATTTGGCGCGCACCTCGGCACGGGTCGCTGGCTCCACCGTCTCGTCGATCGAATCGCCAGCGCGTCGTGCCGCCATCCATGCGATCGGCATAGCCCAAGCCTTCGATGCGCGCGTGGCGGGGCCCTGTTCGGGATCGATCAACGCTTCGACATCGGCGGAATCGAGCCACAGCTGGGTCAGCGGCTCGAGGCTCTGGCCGGTGGAGATCGCCTGGGCAAGGAAGACACCGTTGATCCCGCCCGCGCTCGCCCCGGCGACGATATCGATCAACACGCGAAGCCGCAGCCCCGTCGTATCCTGGATTTCCTGAAGCAGCGCCTGGTAAACGCCTTGGCTGCCGACGGGCGCGGCGGCGCCGGCGTGGAAGGCCTGGCTGGCCCTGGCCAGCCGCCAGATCTCCTTCGTGATGCCGTGCATGTACACCGCGAGGCTGATCCCGCCATAGCAGATCAGCGCCAGCCGGAGTTCCTTCTCGCGCATCAGATGCGCTCCAGCGTCGCCCAGATCGGCAGGTGATCCGACGCCTTGCGCGAACAGTTGCTCGAATGCACGCCGCATTCTGTGACGCGCAAGTCGGCCGAGTGCATGATCCGGTCGAGACGGGCGACCGGGCGTCGGACGTGGAAGCTGGCCCCTGTCGCTGCGAACGCGAAGTGGTGGCCGAAATCGCGCAGGCACCCGCCGCTCGTGCTCCATTCGTTGAGATCGCCCATCAAGACGGTGGGGTGCTGCCTGGCCGAGGCATGGACGTGCGCGACGATCGAATGTGCCTGGCGCCGGCGGCGCAGACCCGACAGATCCAAGTGCATGCCGACAATGCGGATCGGCGCGCCATCGGCCCGGATATCGGCCATCACCGCGCCGCGCGGTTCAAGCGCGGGGAGATGGATCACTTCCTGATCGAGGATTTGCGCGGACTTGCGCACGAGCAGTGCGTTGCCGTGCCAACCCATGCTCCCGGCCCGGTCGCCGATCGGCACCGCCCGATAAGGGCTATGTGCGTCGAGCAGGTGCGGCTCGATCACGCACGACCTCGTCCCGAAGCGCCGGTCGGCCTCCTGCAGCGCGACAATGTCCGCATCGATTTCGCACAAGACGTCGAGGATCCGCTGTGGGTCGCGCCGCCGGTCGAGCCCGATGCCCTTGTGGATGTTGTAGCTGGCGACCTTGATCATCGTGAGGGAGCGCAACGTCCTTGCAGTGCCGCCGGTTGCAGGCGAGTACGACACCGCGAAGGATTTGGCGATGGGGGATGCGGTGAACGATACCGCGATCGGCGATGTGGTGCGGGTGAGGGCGTTGTTGGTCGCGTCGGCGCGCGCTGGCGAGGCGATCGGTTATGCGCAGCTGCTCGGCGAACTCGGGCACCGCTTCACACGGCCCAAGATGCGCGCCGTGTGCACGACGCTGGATGCGATCGACCAGGCCGCGATCGCCGCGGGCGAACCCGAAATGGCGGTGCTGGTGGTGCGCGAATCGGATCGGCTGCCGGGGCAGGGCTGGTGGGGCGGCGCCAAGATGTTCGTGCTCGGTTACGACGGGCCATGGACGGGGCCGCGCGCGGCGAAATTGGTGCGCGAGCAGCAGGAATTGGTGTTCGATT
>JBDSKT010000164.1:0-9557 GCA_039916765.1 Sphingomonas sp. | reverse complement strand
GCGACGTCTTGTTCGACAAGATGGGCATCAAGGGCGGGCGCAAGGGCAAGTCGGGCGTCTATTCGACCGACGTCAACGAGCTCGAGCGGATCGCGGCCGACAAGGATTCACCGGGTAGGGAGATGGTCGCCAAGGTGCTCGACTGGCGTCAGCTGTCGAAGCTCAAATCGACCTATACCGATGCGCTCCAGGCGCAGATCAATCTGGCGACGGGCCGCGTCCATACCTCGTACAGCCTGACCGGTGCGCAGACCGGGCGGCTCTCCTCGACCGACCCCAATCTCCAGAACATTCCGATCCGAACCGAAACCGGCCGCCAGATCCGCGATGCGTTCGTGGCCGAGCCGGGCAACGTCATCCTCGCCGCCGACTATTCGCAGATCGAGCTTCGCCTCGCTGCGCACATGGCCGACGTGCCGCAGCTGCGCGAGGCGTTCGCGCGCGGCGACGACATCCACAACATGACCGCCGAGGAATTGTTCGGCGAGATCAACCGCGACACGCGCGGGCGCGCCAAGACGATCAACTTCGCCATTCTCTATGGCATTTCGCGCTGGGGACTGGCGGGGCGTCTCGACGTCACCGTCGATGAGGCGCAGGCGATGATCGAGCGGTATTTCGAGCGTTTTCCGGGTATCCGCAACTACATCGCCGCGACCACCGAGAGCGCTCGCGAGACCGGCTACACCGCTACGCTGTTCGGACGGAAGACGCACTTCCCGCGCATCCACTCCAAGATCCAGCACGAGCGCCAGGGCGCCGAGCGCGCCGCGATCAACGCGCCGATCCAGGGCACCAGCGCCGACATCATCAAGCGCGCGATGACGCGGATGGGCCCGGCATTGGCCGAGGCCGGGCTGCCGGACGTGCGCATGCTGCTCCAGGTGCACGACGAACTGGTGTTCGAACTGCCCGAGCGCGACGTCGCCGCCGCCACGCCGGTGATCGAACGCGTGATGGCCACCGCCGCCGAACCCGCCGTGACCTTGAGCGTCCCGCTCGCGGTGGAGATCGGCATCGGCGCGAGCTGGGGCGCGGCGCATTGACCACATCCGCGATCCGCGATGCGGACATCGCCGCGCTCGCCAAGGGAGGACGCACCAACGTGGTGGGGTTCTTCCTGCGGCTGGTGGCGCGTCTGCCGTTCCTGTTCATCGCCGGGCGCCTCTACGGACCCGAGCGGCTCGGTACGTTCGCACGTGCCGTGCTGTTCGCCGAGGCCGCGGCATTGCTCGCGACCTTTGGGCTCAAGCGCGGCCTGGCCCAGGCGCTGTCGACCACCGACCGGCCGCACGCGCATATCGTGTTCGATTGCCTGGTGGTCGCGCTCGGCGCCTCGATCGTGACGAGCGGCGTGCTGCTGCTCATGCCGGATTTGATGTATCACGGCAGCGACCCGACATCGGCCGAACGGTTGTTGCCCATGATCATCGTCGCCAGCGCCTGGGCGGACATCATGCTCGCCGCGCTGGCCTATCGCCGCGACGTCCAGGCCGCCGTGACCGCGCGCGCGGTGATCGAGCCGTGGACGATATCGATCGCCGCCGGCGCGTTGTTCCCGTTCTTCCCGCATGACGGGCTGATCATCGCCTATATGCTGTCGATGCTCGCCGCGCTCGCGGCGGCGGCGGTGCCCTTCGTGCGCAGTTTTGGTTGGCCGAAGGGGTGGCGTCCGCACCCGGGCCGCATCGCGACGCTCGCACGGCGCAACGCACCGCTCGCCGGCGCCGAGGCGCTCGAATGGGGATCGCGCAACATCGACCGATTGATCATCTTCCTGATGTTCGAGCCGCGCATCGTCGGCATCTACTGGACCGCGCAACAGGTCGCGAGCATTCCGGGGCGGCTGAAGACCAGCTTCGACCCGATCCTCGGCCCGGTCATCACCGAAAGCCTGGCCCGGGGCGACCGCGACGCCGTGGCGCGTCAGGTGCGCAAGGTCGGGTTCTGGATCATGGCGGTGCAGGCGGGGCTTGCGGTCACGCTGAGCGTTCCGGGAGAGGCGGTAATGGGGATGTTCGGCCCGCGTTTCGTCGCCGGTACGGCGGCGATGGCCTTCCTGCTCGCCGCCGAGGCCGCGGCATCGACCGGCGCGGTCGCCGAAGGCGCGCTGGTCTATATCGCGCGGCACAACAACCTGATGATCTCGATCTCGATGCTCGCGTTACAGGCGGGGCTGAGCCTCGTGCTGATCTTCGCGATGCAGAATGCCGATCTGCCGACCAACTATCAGGCGGCGGGGCCGGCGGTCGCGCTGCTCGTCTCGGTCGCGCTCACCTCGATCATCAAGTCGAGCTACCTGTCGCGGCTGCTCGGGGCACGCGTTTCCGGATGGCGCTGGCCATTGCTGTTCGCCATTCTTGTCGCGCTCGGCGTGGGTTCGCTATTCGCCGCTCTGCCGCACCAATATGAATGGACCGAACTGGTGATCGGCGTGCCGGCCACGACAGTCACATATTGGTTCGTGCTGTGGCGCTGGGCGTTCGGTCCGGAAGACCGCGCGTTGTTCAAGAAGATCCCCAACGCCGAGCAGGCGACGCTCCCGGTCTAACCGTGCGGCTAGTGCCGGAAGTGGCGCATCCCGGTGAACAGCATCGCCAACCCGGCTTCGTCCGCGGCGGCGATCACCTCGTCGTCGCGGATCGAGCCGCCAGGCTGGATCACTGCGGTCGCCCCCGCCTCCACCGCGGCGAGCAAGCCGTCGGCGAACGGGAAGAACGCGTCCGACGCGACCGCCGAACCGATCGTGCGCGGCTCCGCCCAGCCCGCCTTGTCGGCCGCGTCCTTCGCCTTCCACGCGGCGATCCGCGCGGATTCGAGCCGGTTCATCTGCCCGGCACCGATCCCGGCGGTGGCGCCATCCCTGGCATAGACGATGGCGTTGGACTTGACGTGTTTGGCGACCGTCCACGCGAAGTGGCAATCGGCCATCTCCCGCGCGGTGGGCGCGCGCTTTGTCACCACGCGCAGATCGGGATCGGCGCCGTCGTCACGGGTCTGGACCAGCCAGCCGCCGGCGATCGACTTGACCGAAAAGCCGGGACGCTTCGCATCGGGCAAGCCGCCGGTCAGTAACAGCCGAAGGTTCTTCTTCGCCGCGAACAACGCAAGAGCGCCCTCGTCGGCATCTGGCGCGACGACGACCTCGGTGAAGATGCCGGTGATCGCCCGCGCGGTCGCCTCGTCCAGCGGGCGGTTCAGCGCGATGATTCCGCCGAACGCCGACACCGTGTCGCACGCAAAGGCTTCGGCATAAGCGTCCTCCAGCGACGCGGCCGTGGCGACGCCGCAGGGATTGGCATGCTTGACGATGACGCAGCTCGGCGCAGCATCGCAGAATTCGGCGATCAGTTCGAGCGCGGCATCGGCATCGTTGTAATTGTTGTACGACAGCTCCTTGCCCTGCACCTGACGCGCCTGACCGATGCCCGCGCCGCTTGGCCCGGCGTGGCGGTAGAAGGCGGCCTGCTGGTTCGGGTTCTCGCCGTAGCGGAGCACCGTCGGCGCCTTGAGCACAAAAGGCAGCGTCGCAGGGAACAACTGCCGCTGGTCGGCGAAGGCGAACCAGCTGGCGATCATTGCATCATACTGCGCGGTCGCGGCGAATGCCTTGGCGGCGAGGCGCTTGCGTTCCCCTAGGTCGGTCTTGCCGCCTGCCACCAGCGCATAATCCGCCGGATCGGTGACGATCGCGACATAAGC
This sequence comes from Sphingomonas sp., assembly GCA_039916765.1. Taxonomy (GTDB): domain Bacteria; phylum Pseudomonadota; class Alphaproteobacteria; order Sphingomonadales; family Sphingomonadaceae; genus Sphingomonas. Next base: position 5,855 of record JBDSKT010000164.1, on the reverse strand, counting down.
GTGGTTCTTCGCCGCCGAGCGCACCATGCTGGGACCGCCGATATCGATATTCTCGATCACCTCGTCGCGCGCTGCGCCCTTCGCGACGGTCGCCTCGAAGGGATAGAGGTTAACTACCACCAGATCGATCGCGCCGATGTCGTGCTCGGCCATCGCGGCGGCGTGCGCCGGATCGTCGCGCACCGCGAGCAGCCCGCCATGTACCTTCGGGTGGAGCGTCTTCACGCGGCCGTCCATCATTTCCGGAAATCCGGTCAGGTCGCTGATGTCGCGCACCGCGAGGCCCGCTTCGCGCAGTGCCTTGGCCGTGCCGCCGGTCGAGACCAGTTCGACCCCGTGCCCGGCGAGCGCGCGGCCGAGATCGACGATGCCCGTCTTGTCCGACACGGACAGCAAGGCGCGGCGGATGGTGATCTCGGTCATGCTGGCTCCCGCAATGTCGCCAGCGCTTTGGCCGTTCAGGTCCCGCGCTTCAAGGCCCAGCTGACACTCGCGCCGCCGGGCTGCGCTTCGCCCGAGACGACGAGCTGGTAGGTCGATTGCGGCCGGCCAGTACCGTCGATCCACAGACTGTCCTCGACCGCGACCGCGCCGCCGCGGCAGCGGAATTGCCAGACCGCGCCCGCCGGAAGGCGGAGCAGCGCCGCCATCCCGTCCGCTGTCGGGGAGACTTGCACACCCTTGCCGAGGTGAAAGCGCAGCGCGAAGGCGGTGGCACCCTGCTTGCGGCGCTTGCCGGCGGGCAACAGGCTATCCTCGCCGCGCACCTCGCGCCCGTCGCCGCCAAGCACCAGCTGGCGGCGATGGACGAAGCCGTAGCGCCGGACATACCCATCATGACTGGCTTCGATCCTGCTCGCGTCGTCGCTTTCCTGCCGTGTCAGCTCCACTTCGCCCACACCGCGCCCCAGCGTGCCGTCGGGATGGATCGCGGTCGAGTTCGAATCGCCGAGGGTCAGCGTCGAATGCGCCGCGGTGGTGCGCAAGCCATCGGCAAGCGCCGGCGGGATCTGCGCGAGCGCGGCGCGAGCGCCGCCGCAATTGACCACCAGGCGGTCGCGACCATCGGACATTTCGAACGCGAGCGTCGAGGCACACCCGCCCTCGACCAGCCGGGCGACGGGCGGCGGGGCCGCATCAACGATCAACACCGTCTTGCCGGCGCTCAAGCGTTGATACCCCCAATCGCGCGCCTGGCGCAGCGGGCGGGTGCGGACCCCCGTCGCGGCGATGATCTGTTCGATCGTGTCCCCGACGACCGGTCCGCCGCCCTGCCAGCTCGAAAGTCCGCCATCGCCGTGGCACACGCCGAGCAGCGCCGGGACCATCCGCGCCACCGTATCGGCGATGATCGCCGGCGGCTCGAGCCGCCGCGCGGCATAGGTCTCTCGCAACATCGTCAGCAGCATGACGATATCGAGCTGCGCGACAGGCGATCGAGCGACGCTGCCGCCATCCTCGAACACCGAGACGCCGATCGCCTTGGTCAGCCCGGCCTCGATCGCCCCGCGTCGCGCGTCGTTCCCCGGAATCAACAATCCGGCGGCGACCACGCCGCACTGCGCGGCGATACGCGGCACGCCAGGCGCCATCTTGTCGGCGCCGCGATCGATATGCCGCGCGCCCCGCGCGAGCGTGTTGAGCACTCGGCTACGGTAGATCAGGTCGCCGCTCGACAGGATCAGCGGCGCATGCGCGGTCCAGAACAGGATCCGCCGACCCCACAGATCGGCGCGCCAGGCGGGTTCGCTCACCGTATCGGCATGCGCATCGAGCCATCGCCGCATCAGCGCCTCGGCAACCGGCGTCGCCTGCGCGCGAGTCGCGACGGTCGACAGATCACGCAGCCACGAAAAGCCGTGAAGGTAGATGGCGAACGGACGCGGCAGGTCGTTCTTGGCCAGATCCAGCCCGGCGAGGGTGCGCTGTTCGCCGCGGAAGCTGAGCGTCCCGCCGAGAAAGGCCTGCCCCCGCGCCGCGTCCCCGAAGAAGGGATCGTCGGGCACCGCGATCAGCTTGAGCGGATGGCGGCCGCGCAATTTGACCGCGTGGATCGGCGTGCGCCAGGTCAGCCGGTGGAAACGATCCGCTACCCGTTCGGCAAGCGACAGGCCCTTGTCGCCGCCCAGCCGCACCAGCCGCTTGCCCTCGTCGATACCGTCGGGTCCGGTATCGCGCGTGTCATCGCTCACCCGGCCCGCAACGCACGGATCGCATCGGCATATCCCGACGGACCGCCGCGAAATACGGCCGTTCCGGCGACCAGCGCGTCGGCGCCGGCCTCGATCGCGACGCGGGCGGTCGCCGGGTCGATCCCGCCATCGACCTCCAGATCGACCGTCAACCCGGCCTTGTCGATCATCGTGCGGATGCTTTCGATCTTGCGCGCGGCGCTTGTGATGAAGCTCTGCCCGCCAAAGCCGGGGTTGACGCTCATCACCAGCACGAGATCGACCTCCTCGATCAGGTAGTCGAGCGCCTTGGCCGGGGTCTGCGGGGTCAGCACCACGCCGGCGCGCTTGCCGAGCGACCGGATATGGCGAAGGCTACGGTGCGTATGCGGCCCGGCCTCGACGTGGATGCTGATCGTGTCCGCTCCCGCCTCGGCAAACGCGTCGAGGAACGGATCGACCGGTGCGATCATTAGGTGCACGTCGAGCGGCTTGGCGGTGTGCGGGCGGATTGCCTTCACCACCGCCGGGCCGATCGTGATGTTCGGGACGAAATGGCCGTCCATCACATCGACATGGATCCAGTCGGCCCCGGCCGCGTCGATCGCACGGACTTCCTCGCCGAGCTTGGCGAAATCCGCCGACAGGATCGAGGGCGCGATGCGGACGGGCTGCTGCATCCGTCAGGCCTTACGGGCGCGCCCGTCGCCGGGCAAGGCTAGCGACGCCGGAGCCGCGCGATGAAGAAGCCGTCGCCGCCGCCCGGCTCGATCATGCCGGGAAGCGTGCGGACACAGCCCTCGGAATCCGGCGCGACACCGGCGGGCAGTTCGTCGGGCCGCACCGGATCGAGCGCGAAATCGGCTCGGTCGGCGAGGAAGGCGCGAATCTGCGCCTCGCCCTCGGCGCGTTCGAGCGAACACGTGGCGTAGACGAACACGCCGCCCGGCACGACCCAATCGGCGGCGCGCGCGAGCAGCCGCGCCTGGAGCGCGGCCATTTCGGCGATCTGCGCGGGGAAGACACGGTGGATCACGTCGGGGTGCCGGCGGAAGATTCCCGTCGCGCTGCACGGCGCGTCGAGCAACACCGCATCGGCCGGGGCGGTGGGGCGCCAAGTCAGAAGGTCGGCGGCGATCACCTCGGCGGACAGGTGCGTGCGCGCGAGATTGTCGGAAAGTCGCGCCAGACGACTTTGCGACGCATCCACCGCGGTCACATGCCACCCGGCGCTGGCGAGTTGCATCGTCTTGCCCCCCGGTGCGGCGCACAGATCGAGCGCCCGGCCCGAGGCGGCGCCGGTGCCCGCGCCGATCAACCGCGCGGGCAGCGACGCGGCGAGGTCCTGCACCCACCAGTCCCCCGCTTCGAACCCCGGCAGCTCGGTGACGGCGGTGGGGTCGAGGCGCACATGGCCGGGCATTAGCGACGTGCCGCCGACCGCTTCGACCAACGCGTCGGTCTTGCCCGGATCGGCCAGCGTCAGGTCGAGCGGTGGCGGAACCGCGATGGCGCGGGCGGCGGCTTCGACCACCGCGTCGCCCCACGCTTCGCGCCAGCGCATCGCGACGGCGGCGGGCAGGGTCGGCGGATCGGGCAAGCTTGCGTCGCCGCGCATCAGCGTGCCGAACACGCCGTGGACGAGCTTTCGCGGGCCGCCTTCGACCAGCGGCAGGACGGTGCTGATCGCGGCATGCGGCGGCGTGCCGAGCGCCAACGCTTGAACCAGTGCGATACGCAGCGCGAACAGCGCCTTGGCGTCATCGGGAAGATTCTGGCGCGTCGCCGAATCGATCAGCGCGTCGAGATCGGGCAAATGCCGCAGCGTCTCGGCGGCGATGGCATGCGCGAGCGCGCGATCGTCGGCGCGGTCGATCCCCGCCGTCGCGCGGGAAAGGGCGGCCTCGAGCGGGAGTCCCTGGCGAAGCACCGCATCGAGCAGCTTGAGCGCGGCGCGCCGCGCGGGCACGCCGGGCTGATCGGCTTGATCTCGCCGGCCGCCGCGCCCAGATGGGGTCGGACCCCGCCGGAGATCAGCCATGAGCCGCCGCCCCGCGCGTATGAAACCGCCCGCTTACCTGTCTAAGAACCCGCCACTGCCCCGGCCAGCAGCGACCGAGCCGGCGAAAACCGATCCGCTCGGCCAGGATCCGACCCGGTTTGGCGACTGGACGCTCAAGGGCATCACGATCGATTTCTGACGCGCTCATGCGGTGAGCTCGACGAGTTTCAGCACGGTGTTCCAGTTGCGCGCCGTCGCAAGCTTGGGAAATTTCGCCTTTGCCATCGCCTGGGGCAGCGTCGAATGGCCGACGTCCGCGGGATAATCGACATAAAGCTCGCGGCCGTGCGCGGCGAGCCGCTCGGGGCCGTCATGGGTGAAGCCGTCGAGCAGCACGGCGGGAAATTTGTCGCGGTGGAAGTGCACGAGCAGATGGTTGGGGTGCGCCTTGGCCGCATCGGGAAACGGATTGGCCTTCATGATCGCGGCGAGCTCGGCGTGATTGCGGACGAACCACTCCGTCTTGAGCTCGAGTTGCTTCGTCGCGGCGTCCTCGATGGCGCTTTCGAGCTTTCGGCCATCCTCGATGCTTGCCGTGAACACCGCATTGCCCGAAGCGAGCAGCGTCTTGACGTCGGTGAAGCGCAACCCTTCGAGAAACGCCTTCAAATCGGGCATCGCCAACCGCTTGCCGCCGATATTGAGCCCCTTGAGCAGCACCGCCCAGCGCATCACGCATCCTCTCGCGTAAGCGGGCGCGCCAGGAGAGCATCGATGACCTCGCGCACGTCGGCGCCGCCGAGCAGCGCGCAGACCGCGTCGGCCACGGGCATGTCGATGCCGGCCTCCGCCGCCGCCGCGCGCAGCACCGGCGCGGTGAAGGCCCCTTCCGCGACGGTGCGACGGTCCGCCAGCAGCGCATTCGCCGCCCGACCCTCGCCCAGCCCCACGCCGAGCGAGAAATTGCGCGAGTTGGTCGACGAGCAAGTCAGCACCAGATCGCCCAGGCCAGAAAGCCCGGCGAGCGTCTCCGCGCGGGCGCCCTTGGCCAGCCCGAAGCGGGTCATTTCGGCGAACCCGCGAGCGATCAGCGCGGCGCGCGCATTCTGGCCGAGTTCCGCGCCCTCGACCACGCCGCACGCGATGGCGAGCACGTTCTTGACCGCGCCGCCAATCTCCGCGCCGACCACGTCGGTCGAGGCATAGGGGCGAAAGGTCGGGCGCGCGATCAGCGCGACCAGCGACCGGGCGACCGCTTCGTCCGCCGCTGCGAGAGTCACGGCGGTGGGCAGACCGGCCGCCACTTCGTACGCGAAGGTCGGGCCGGAAAGCACAGCGACCGGCGAACCGGCCATGCATTCCGCCGCGACGTCGTGGAGCAGCTTGTTCGTCCCCGCCTCGATACCCTTTGAACAGAGGATCAACGGCTGGCCGCTGTCGGGCATGGCCGCCAGCACGCCGCGCATATGCTGCGCCGGGGTGACGACGAGGATCGCCGCGGCATCGGCAAGCGCGCCGAGGTCGGTTGTCGCGCGGATCAGCGGCGAGAGCGCGCGGCCGGGCAGAAAGTGCGGATTGTGATGCCCGGTATTGATCGCATCGACGACGTCCGTCTCATATGCCCATAGCGTGACCGCGTGTCCGCCGGACGCGGCCACTTGCGCCAGAGCGGTGCCCCAGGC